>CAVAPH010000134.1:0-5556 GCA_963590455.1 bacterium
TATTCCCCATCTCAGTGCTTCGGTTTGCGGCGGTTTTGGAGGCGCTCGAAGCCGTCGTCGGGCTCTACTTCTTCGGGGGCTTCACCCTGGTGCATGTTGACGATGAAAATCCAGTTGTAGAGCACCAGCATCATCGCACCGGCGAAGAACATAATCTGCATGCCGATGTAGCGATCGTCGGCAATAATCATGATATCTACGGCGGCGGCAAGCATGCAGAAGAACATTGTTCTCCATGCGTTAGGGGAGCCGAACGGGAAGCCGGCAACACGGAAAAAGGCAATGATGGAGAGTATAATCGCGACAGCCTCCGGGCCGTAATCCCAGACAACACTGTTGATGGAGTTGGACTTATAGCAGGTCACAAGCCACATGCAGTACATCAGAATCGGCAAAAAGCAGCACCAGCAGACGGTCTTAATACTTGTTGCGTGAGGCTTATTCGCGCAGGAAAGCCCGATGGGAAAGGCAATACCGGTTAAAGCGCCAAGGAGCGCCAGTATACGCATGAAGGTGACATCTTTATCCGTCTCGGAGGAGATAAGCAGCACGATGGAGCCGATAACCATGAGCATTCCTATTGCCCAGCGCAAAAATGAGAAGATCTTGCCGGGATTGTAGAACGCCTCATAATAGTCATCTGACACATACCACAAATCTGCGCGGAAATTATCCACAAAGCGCAAAAATACGTAGCCCGAGGCGATTACCATCAGCGGCACCAGCACATTGAAGATGCTCGCGTCGACCAGACCGTCATCATTAAATGCAAGCATGAGCTGCAGCCAGCGTATGAAAACGCCGAACGCGCCGGCACCGCACACGTAGCAGGTGACCTCGAGCGCACGCTTATTCAGCCAGCGCTTTTTCAGTATTTCCTCGTCTTTATTTCTCGTTTCTTCAGTTTGCATAGATCATGTCCCGTTTCTAAGAAAAAATATTATCAGCCGTCGGTCTTCCCGTAGTATGTTCCGGCGTATTCCTCCGGCGCTGCGGCATCACACTTGGGGTCAAGCCAATAGAAGCTGTACTCCTGATAGTCATAGCCGAGCTGCTCGCGCAGCTTCTGATAACGCTCCACCCAGTGGTGAGTGGCGTTATTTTCGTCGTACCAGATCTCCTTCCACTGCTCACCGCCCTCGTCGGATGTGGTGGTGTTTATGGTGCAGTTGGGAGCTGCTGCCTGCATTGCCGCGACCTGATCCGCAGGAATCGGTGTCTTCTGACCGATCCAGAGCCTTTCAAGCTCTGTGAGACCGTAAAGCGGTGAGATGTCCGTGAGGTACGGCAGATTTGCAATGTTCAGATGGCGCAGACTCGTCAGCCCGCTGAGCGGTGAGAGGTCTGTCACATTGGTTGTGAATATTTCGAGATATTCAAGCTTTGTGCAGCTTGCAAGCGGAGACAGATCACTGACGGGGTTCATCGCGATGATGAATACCTCAAGATCAGGCATGCTGGATACAAAACCGATGCTGTATATATTCTCGTTGTGCCCGAGGTCGAGATACTTTACTTTCGTGCAGTAGGCAAGCTTATCGCACTCCACATCATCCAGAACGCCGCCGACAGTGGGCTTGGAGGCGAGGATGCGCTCCGTATCCGTGCGGACACTGTAGAGTGTGCCGAAATATATGCGCCAGACAACATCAATGTCGGGGAACATCTCCCGGATTTCGGCATAGCGCTCATTACCGAGACCCTGCACTACTCCGCCGTCATCCATGTCGAGCGTTTTGCACTTGTAAAGCGCAGGCAGAGCTTCAACCACGGCATCAGCGTTGTCATCAATCTGCACCTCATGGAGATCTATCGTCTCATCTGCCAGAGTAAATTCCTTGCCGTAGAGGGTGAAGCTGTAGGAGATGTCAACATTCGGGCAGGTCTCCGTCAGTGTGGCGATATCATCCCACGTGAGCGAGGAATCCGCCTGCGTGCCGAGCTCTATTGAACTGAGCTTTGTCATGCAGGGAAGCCATGTGTAGAACTCCTTGAGCTGCTCACCGTTGAGCTTGGAGAGATCCAGCTCCTCGGTATCCAGAGAGACGTTCATGCCGCCGACCTCAAAGCTGTAACTGATGCGCAGATCGGGATACTCGCTGACAAAAGCGCTGAGATCCTCAGCAGTCATGGCGTTGTCACTGCCGTCGTCGCTGCCGAGAGTTACCGCAGCAAGCTCCGGCATATATTTAATAAAACCGGTATATTCGGTTATATTATCGTGATTGATGCCTGTAAAATCAGCAAGCTGAGTTGTGTTGTCACAGGTCTCACCGTTTGGAAGCGTGAAGTCATAACTGACGCTGATATCAGGATGCGCCTGCGCCCAGGTGTATATCTCCTCAATGCAGTCACTGCCGCGGAAATCGGCACTGCGCAGGGCGGTAAAGCCCGAAAGCTTTTCAGTCTCACCCTCATGAAGCACGACGGTAAGATCCGTGATATCCTCTTTGAAGCTACCCTCCTCAAGCCGGACAGAGTGCGTAAGCGAGGCAAACAGATCGCCGGAGGATAACTGCCAGATCCATGAGGCACTGCAGACCACAAGAAAAATCACATATATGCAAATTACGATGCCGGCAATTTTCCGCCCCTTCATCGACGAATCCTCCGAAAAATACAGACTTTAGAATAACATCGCTTAGTATAACATCACTTCCCCGCTTTTTCAAGTATATGCGGGGTGACGTACGGGGCGAAACCGCATAAAAACACAGCATCTCCGAGATTATCAGGGAGATGCTGTTAAGCTTGATATTAATTATTATTCGTTACGCCTCAGATGTGGCTTCCTTTGCTGTCTCAGGGAAGCGAAGGGTCCAGAGCTTGGCGTTCAGGGTGGCAATGAGACCGAAGACTATGGCGGGGACTATCCAGCCGAGACCCAGGTCGTAGAAGGGCAGCTTCTCAAGGAAGGGCATGTTCAGGCCGTAGCCGCACAGAGTGCACAGCACGCTGAACACCAGTGCACCGAGAGCGGCGCCGCGGCTGATGAAGTTGTGCACGTGGGGGATAAACAGAGAGATGAATATCAGCACCATTGCGGGCGGATATATAACGTCGAGAATGGGGCTTGCGATGGAGACGATGCGGTCAAGGCCGAGGTTGGAGGCTGCGGCGCTGAACACACAGATGATAACGACGAAGGCTTTGTAACTGACCTTGCCCTTGCAGAGCTCGGTAAAGTATGCTGCGGCGGAGCTGGTGAGTGCAATGGCGGTGGTGACGCAGGCGAGACCGACGACAACGCCGAATATGATCATACCGGCCTTGCCCATGAGAGCCTCAACGATGGCCATTATCAGCTCTGCACGGCCGACCTCAAGACCGTACTGTGCGGTGACGGTAGCGCCGAGATAAGCGAGGCCCATGTATACAAGCAGAAGCAGGGCACCGGCCAGAGCTGCTGCGCCGCCGACAAGACGGAACTGCGATTTTTTATCACTGTAGCCCTTGTCAAGCGCACTCTGTACGACTATAATGCCGAAAGGCAGGGCGGCCATTGCGTCGAGCGTCTGATAGCCGGCCTTGATACCGGTCTCAACAACATTGTCAATCTTTGCGGCGAGATCAGCCGTGCCAAGCGGAGTGATGATGCCCTTTACTATTATAATGCAAAGACCGATCAGAAGACCCGGGGTAAGAATCTTGCCGACAATGTCAACAACGGCTGACTCTCTGATGCAGAGCACCAGAATAACGGCAAAGAAGATTATGGAGAAAACAAGGGAAGACACACCGGGAAGATTGGGGACGATGGCCATTTCATAGGTGCTGGCAGAAGTGCGGGGGATTGCGACCATGGGCCCGATGCAGAGAATGATGGCGCACATGAGAACCTGCGAAGGAATCTTGCCCGCGCGTGCCAGAACATTTTCACTGCTTCCGACTCTCAGCAGCGCAAACATGCCGACGAGCGCAAGACCGATGTCTGCAATAAAGTAGCTTGCGAAGCCGGCCAACCACTGTGAGCCGGACTCCATGCCGAGGTACGGCGGGAAGATGACGTTGCCTGCTCCGAAGAACATGGAGAACAGTGCAAACCCCACTACCATTACATCCATTGCAGAAATTTTTCTCTTTTGACTCAAATCTTTTTCCTCACTTTCATTTTTATTGACGTGCAGTCATGCATAATGTGAATTAAGCATATCATTATTTTCATGACTTGTGAAATGAGCGTTTTTAATATCGATATGAACAACATTCATCGCTTAAAAGGCGTTAAAAATCAGGAAAGTTGGTAAAAACTTAACAAATATAGGCTTGAATGGTTAAGCAGAATGTGGTATATTTAACACACAATTAAAGTAATTAAACTGGGGAGCGCTGAACGGAGCAAGGCCATGAATTTTGTTCATCGCTTCCTTGCGTGCGCATTAGCGTAAGTTTGGGAGGCAAACACCGATATGAATGATAAAAGACTGGAAATACTGCTTACGGCGGTGGAATGCGGCAGCTTCGGAAAAGCCGCGGCGCAGCTGGGATACACGCAGTCTGCACTGACGCATCTTGTCAACAAGATGGAAGCGGAGCTTGGCTGCACTCTGCTCACGCGAAGCAGCAAGGGCGTGCAGCTATCCGAGGAGGGTGAGCATCTGCGCCCGTATATGCAGGCTGTCATTGATGCCGGTGAGGCACTGCGAAAAGAAGCTGCGGCGACCGGCAAGCTCCACGGCAGTACGCTGAGAATCGGCTGCTTTGCCAGTATCGCACGCTCCATACTCCCGGAGCTCTTGAGCAAGTTCCGCAAGATCCATCCGGAAATTCAGGTTGATGTTCTGGTACTCGCCTACGAGCTTTCGGCTGAGCTGGAAGCGGAGCGTATTCAGCTCGCACTTGTGGACGATGTCTGCGGCAAGGGATTTTACTGGACGCAGCTTACTGAAGCACCGCTGGTTGCCGTGGTTCCGCCGGATTTCGAATGGAACGAGGATACAATTTCACTCGAGAGGCTGATGCAGGAGACGTTTATATCATCGCCCGAGCAATATGTTGAACGTATGCTGCCGCAAAATATGAACCGCTTTGAGGTGACGGCATCGGACGACGCGACGATCCTTTCCATGATAGCAAACGGCCTCGGCGTGTCCGTGCTCTCCGCCTTCTCGCTGCAGGGCTACGAGAGCAGCGTGCGCGTGATTCCTCTGACGGAGCCGGTATACCGCCGTCTGGGCGTCGCCGTGAAAACGCCCCCTGCCGCGAACACCCCGGAGAAATATTTCCTGTCCTTCCTCAAACGGCAGGCAATGTGATAAAATAAATAAAAATATCAAGACCGCTGACGGTGATAAAATCCGTCAGCGGTCTTTTCCTGCTCTGTAATACGCCCTTAACCCACCATGATCGCCATCACGGCTTTGATGCTGATTTTCTGCAGCTCATCCATGTCAAGGACTTTGCTTATCCCGTCGTTCATTTGTATGTGTACGCAGTTTTCCAGTATGCCGATTGCCGCATACAGCCGTTCACGCAGATTCGGAAGCGGGCTGAGCTTTGCAGAGCATTTCGATAGCAACGCCTCCACGGCATCCTGCAAGATCTTCTCATAAACTG
>CAVAPH010000135.1:0-5512 GCA_963590455.1 bacterium
TCCCTCCCCATTTTCTCGAAAAAGTGATTTACAAGCGGGGGATTATTGTATATAATAGTATTTTGCAGATATATGGGTAAATTTTCAGTGCTGCGGGTATGCCTGACCCGCGGCGGTGCAATATTTATGACGGACGGCAGGAGGATTTATATGCTGGAATTTGAAGAGTACAAGGTAAAGTTGAATAATATCAAGCCCACGCTGGATGTGCTGCGCGATGCACTCAAGCTGGAGCCTGCGCAAAAGGAGATAGAGGAGCTGGAGGCCGCGAGTGAACGCGACGGTTTCTGGAACGACGTTGAAAACTCTCAGAAGGTTCAGAAGCGTCTCAAGCTTCTCAAGAGCAAGTGCGAGAACTACGCCAAGCTCTGCCAGGCCTGGGATGACATGTACACGATATGCGAGATGGCACTTGAAGAGAACGACGAGTCCATGCTTGAGGAGCTCAAGAGTGAATTTGACAAGTTCTCCGAGGAGCTTGAGTCGACAAGGCTGAGCACCCTGCTCACCGGCGAGTACGACGCGAACAACGCCATTCTCACCTTCCATGCCGGTGCCGGCGGAACCGAGGCGCAGGACTGGGCAAGCATGCTGTATCGTATGTACAACATGTGGGCAGACCGCCACGGATACAAAGTCAAGGTCATGGACTATCTTGACGGTGATGAGGCCGGTATAAAGAGCGCCACCATAATGATAGAAGGCGACAACGCCTACGGATTTTTGAAAAGCGAGCACGGCATTCACCGTCTTGTGCGCGTCTCCCCGTTTGACGCAGCAGGACGCCGCCACACTTCTTTTGCCGCGGTCGAGGTTATGCCGGAGATCTCCGACAATGACGAGATAGAGCTGCGTGACGAGGATATTAAGATGGATGTCTATCGCTCCTCCGGCGCAGGCGGTCAGAAGGTCAACAAGACCTCCTCCGCAGTCCGTCTGACGCATATCCCCACCGGCATCGTTGTATCCAGCCAGGTTGAACGCAGCCACTTCCAGAACCTCGAAAACTGCAAGAACATGCTGCGCGCACGTCTTGCCGAGATAAAGGAACGCGAGCACCTCGAAAAAATCAGCGATATCAAAGGTGTGCAGATGAAGATAGAGTGGGGTAGCCAGATCCGTTCCTACGTCTTCATGCCCTATCAGCTCGTTAAGGATCACCGCACCGAGTATGAAAACGGCAACATCGACAACGTCATGAACGGCGATCTGGACGGATTTATAAACGCCTACCTCTCCATGCGCGCCGCGGATTGACGAAAAGCCCTGATTTTCCGCGCATTGTTTAACATTTGCTAACAAGTTAATCTTGATTCACCGGCATTTGTGCTGTATAATACTTGGGCTGTTTTAAAAGAAAATCTAAGCTCAACGGGGACTTACATCTCCGAAAAGACTATCATGAAAAGGATGACACATAATGAGCGCATCAACCGAAAAAAAGCTCCGTCAGGCCGCGCGTGAGGCCGGCACTGACAAAAAAATGCTTGCCGAGATTGAGGCCGCAAAGAAGAAGTCCCAGACCAAGACACGCTGGACCATAGGCACCATTGTCGTGGTTATTCTTATCGCCGCAATCATTTTCCTTGACTCCGGCTATCTCTACAAGCACACCACTGCTCTCACCGTCGCAGATGAGACGTACACACCCGCAGAAATGAACTATCAGTACGCAAGCCAGTACCTCTACTGGGTCAACCAGTACGGCAGCTACGCCAGCCTCTTCGGCCTTGACACATCCTCCGGCATCGGCGGTCTCGGCTCCCAGGAGTGCAGCATGACCGACGGCGGAACCTGGAAGGATTACTTCCTTGATGCAGCCGTAACCCAGGTCGTTCAGGTAAAGGCACTTTGCGACTACGCCGAGGCACAGGGCATCACTCTTGACGACGATGAGCTCGCCGAGGCAGAGTCCGACACGGAGTATCTTGAGACCTATGCGTCTCTGCAGGGCTACTCCAGTGCAAACAACTTCCTTGCTGCAAACTACGGCACCGGTGTCACTGTTGATATTGCAAACAAGAGTGCAATTAATTCCTCTCTCGCAAACAAGGCATACAACAGCTACTCCGACAGCCTCAGCTACACTGCTGATGAGCTTGAAGAGAAATATGAGTCCTACGAGGGCGAGAAGGACTATTTTGATATAGCATATTACTATGTTGCCGCCGAGACCGTTGAGGCTGAAGACGGCACCTCCGCTGCTACTGACGAGACCATCGCCGCAGCAAAGGATACCGCAGACGCAGTTCTCGCCGCATACGAGGCAAACACTGAGGATACGGATTACACCACGAAGCTCAATGCAGCGCTTGCCGAGGTCGTAGGCGATGCAGAGTGCACGCACAACACCAACACCCAGGGCAGCAGCCTTGGCAACTACAAAGAGTGGGCAATGGATGACTCCCGCGTCGCAGGTGATGCAACCGTCGTGGAGAGCTCCAACAACGATGCATACTATGTCGTCGTATTCATCTCCCGCAACGATAACCACTACAACCTCGCACAGGTTCGTCACATTCTCATAAAGGCCGAGGCCGATGAGGACGGCGTTTACACCGACGAGGCAAAGGAAGCAGCCAAGGCAAAGGCCGAGGAAATCTACGCGGAGTGGCAGGCAGGCGATGCAACCGAGGAGAGCTTTGCAGAGCTTGCTAACGAGTACTCCGAGGACACCGGCTCCAACACCAACGGCGGTCTCTACGACAGCGTACAGAAGAACCAGATGGTAACTGAGTTTGATGAGTTCTGCTTTGGCGGCCACAAGAGCGGCGACACTGCTATTGTCTACGGCGAGAGCTCCAGCTACGCAGGCTATCACATCATGTACTACGTCGGTGAGGGTGAACAGTGCAGCGACTACCTTGCAGAGAGCGATCTCCGCTCCGAGGATGTAGAGACCTGGATTGAAGATCTCACCGCCGGCTACGAAGCTGTCAAGGGCTTCTGGTTCAAGCTCGTCGGTTAATAATCTCAATTTCCCTATCCGCCGGAGTCCGAGGACTTTCGGCGGATTTTTTGATAAACCTGCTTCCGGATCTTACTTGGAGGATTTATGAACGAAAGAACTATGCGTGCGGAAATGCTGCTGGGCGAAGCGGCGATGGAGAAGCTTTCAAAAAGCCATGTCGCCGTTTTCGGTCTGGGCGGAGTAGGCTCATGGTGTGCCGAGGCTCTCGGGCGCAGCGGCATAGGTGAGCTGACGCTCGTTGATCAGGACACAGTCAGCCGCAGCAACATAAATCGTCAGCTCTGCGCACTTGAATCAACGGTGGATATACCCAAGGCCGAGGTCATGGCGGCACGCCTCAGGGACATAAACCCCGATATTAAAATCAACACTATAATCGGCCGCTACTGCGCCGATGACAGGGAGCGTTTCTTTGCCGACTATGATTACGTCGTCGACGCCATAGATCTCGTCTCCTGCAAGATTGATCTCATAATGAGCTGCCGTGAGCGCGGCATACCCATAATCTCCGCTCTCGGCACCGGCAACAAGCGTGACGCCTCGCTTCTTCAGATAAGCGATATTTCCAAGACAAGCGGCTGCGCCCTGGCGCGGGTCGTACGAAAGGAGCTGCGTGCAAGAGGCGTGGAGCATCACCCGGTTGTATTCAGCCCTGAGGAGCCTATGCAGGCACAGCAGCTTGAAGCGCCTCCCCCCGGCAGGAGAAGCGTCCCCGGCTCGCTCGTATGGGTGCCGGCAAGCGCCGGACTTATGCTCTGTCAGCATGTTGTGACGGAGCTTTGCCGATAATATTTGCATTATGTCAGGAGGGTTAAGACATGTATAAGCCGCTGGCCGACGAGATACGGCCGAACAATATCGACGAGGTAGTCGGGCAAAAGCATATACTCGGGTGCGACGGCATGCTGCGGCGCATAATCGAGAGCGGACAGATCCCGAACATGATCTTCTACGGCCCCTCCGGCACCGGCAAGACAACAGTCGCGCGCATCATCGCCGAGAAGACAAACCGCAGCCTGCGCAAGCTCAACGCCACAACCGCCGGGATCTCGGACATAAAGCAGATTATCGACGAGCTGGACACTTTTCTTACGCCCGGCGGTGTGCTGCTCTATCTCGACGAGATACAGTACTTTAACAAAAAGCAGCAGCAGTCGCTTCTGGAATTTATCGAGGACGGGCGCATTACGCTTATTGCATCCACAACGGAAAATCCGTATTTCTGCGTGTTCAATGCAATTCTCAGCCGCTCCACGGTGTTTGAATTTAAGCCCGTACCGCCCGAGGAGGCGGAGCGCTCAGTCATACGCGCCATTGACATTATGAACACACGCCGCGTATCCCCGCTTAAAATAGAAGACGGCGTGACCGCACGTATCGCGGCATCCTGCGGCGGCGACGTGCGCAAGGCGATAAACGCGGTGGAGCTTCTGTTCAGCGCCTCGGCCGCGCGTAATACCCTGACTCTTGATGACGCACTCGCCATATCGCAGCGCAGCTCCATGCGCTATGACCGCGACGGTGATGAGCATTTTGACTGTCTCTCCGCGCTCATGAAGTCACTGCGCGGCTCTGATCCCGATGCGGCAATGCACTATCTTGCAAGACTGCTCGAAGCAGGTGATCTGATCGGGGCTTGCAGGCGGCTTCTCTGCTCGGCAAGCGAAGATATTGGCCTGGCATATCCGCAGGCAGTACCCATCGTGAAGGCCTGCGTTGACTCCGCGCTGCAGCTCGGTCTGCCTGAGGCGCGTCTCCCTCTGGCGGAGGCAGCACTGCTCCTCGCTACAGCGCCGAAATCCAACAGTGTTGTCATGGCGATTGACGCCGCAGTCTCCGATGTGCGTGCAGGGCATGTCGGCCCTTTTCCGCGGGAGCTGCAGAACGTTCACGCCGACGGCACGGGCTTTGAACGTGAGCAGGGCTATAAATACCCGCACAATTTCCCCGGTCACTGGGTCAAGCAGCAATATCTGCCCGACGATTTGAAAGGCACGCACTATTACAGCTATGGTGACAACAAGACCGAGCAGGCCGCGCGGCGCTACTGGGAGGAGATTAAAAAGTAATGGATGTACAGGTCGGCGATGTTTTAATCATGAAAAAAGCCCACCCCTGCGGAAGCAAGGAATGGGAAGTTCTCCGCACCGGTGCGGATTTCAAGCTCCGCTGCCGCGGCTGCGGGAGAGAAGTTATGGGTGCACGCAGCAAATTTGAAAAAAATATCCGCGAGGTGCACCGTTGAATTATACCTATATTCTGCGCTGCTCCGACGGCACGCTCTATACCGGCTGGACAAACGATCTGAACCGCCGCGTTGAAGCGCACGCCTCCGGTAAAGGCTGCAAATATACCCGTACCCGTCTGCCCGTGGAGCTTGTCTATCACGAGGAATTTGACACGAAAGAGCAGGCAATGAGCCGCGAATGGCACATAAAGCAGCTGACCCGCGAAGAAAAGCTGAAACTTATAGCAGAAAACAGCAATGCGCCCGATTAATGGGCGCATTGTGTGCTTTAAATACTCTTTTGTGGCTGAATA
>CAVAPH010000136.1:0-5471 GCA_963590455.1 bacterium
CCACTTGCCGATGCGACGGAGATGTAGTAATATATCCGCATGGAAAAGAAAACATCTAAATTTCATAATTTCTATAGGCTCTGCCCGGCTGCGCACACTGTGGCAATAGTTTCTGCGCTGCTTATTCTGCTGCATCTTGCTACACGGCAAAATCATGAGCTCATGTCTGCGCTGTCGTATTCAATCGTTCAGCCGCTGCACAGTATTTTGGCGAGAGCTTGCTCTGCATTCAGCTTTTCGGTGGCGGAGCTGCTCATTGTTGTGCTCTCGGCGACAATAATAATCCGGATTATATACGGCCTTGTCCGTGTCATTCGACGCCGCTCAAATTGGCGCCGCTGCTATCGTTTGTTTATGGGCCTTATATCATTAGGCTTGGCATTGTATGCGCTGTTCAGCCTTCTTTGGGGCGTGTATTATTACGGCGATGACTTTGCAGCGCGCAGCGGACTTTCGGATGAACCGGTTTCAACAGAACAGCTGAGGACTGTTACCGAGTATTTTGCAGCGCTTGCAAACGAGTATTCAGCCCAGGTGGAGCGGGATGAAAACGGTTTATATGTTTGCAACAGAGATGAGATAATAGAAAAATCGGAATCTCTTTTTGATGACATAGTTCGTGATTTCCCGTGTCTTGACGGCCCAAACGTCAAGGTAAAGCCTATATTTCTGTCGCGGGGACTTAGCTATCTTGATTTTACGGGCTTCTTCTCGCCGTTTACAGCGGAAGCTAATGTAAATACGGACTTCCCGCCGGGGCTTTTTGCCTCTACCGTTGCGCATGAGCTCAGTCATCAGCGTGGTGTCGCAAAGGAGCAGGAGGCAAACTTCACGGCCGTGCTTGCCTGTTTCGCAAACGGTGATGCGGATTACTGTTATTCTGCGGCACTGTTGGCTTATACGCACCTCGGCAACGCGCTCTACAGTGCCGATTATGAGGCGTGGGAGGAAGTGTACGACAAGCTTGATGAGAGTATAAAGCTTGATTTTGCATGCAATCGTGCATATTGGAAGCAGTTTGAAACTCCTGTGCAGAGTGTTTCCAACACTGTGTACGAGGGACTGCTCTACAGCTATGATCAAAACCTCGGCCTGAAAAGCTATGGTGCCTGTGTCGATCTCCTCGTAAACTATTATTACGATGCGGCTTCAGAGTATCTTGAAGCTAATAGTACAGACTAAATATAATTTACTTTGCGGCAGAGCGAATATGCTCTGCCGTATTATAATAGCTCAAAAAAATATTTTCTCCATGAAGTTAAATGTCTTTAATTCCTATTGAATCACCCGGCAGTTAGTGCTATAGTAAGACTCAGAGAGTAGATGTGTCCCGTTAAACGGGCATGTTTTATTATTTTGTGCCTCAGTTAGAGACAACTAACTAAGACTCAGTAAAGACTGATTTGCTAATAATACAAGGAGAGTATTTTTTATGAGTTTTATTGCGTCCGTAATTGAATTCGGAGTCAAATTATCCGGGATGAAAAAGATGTTCGGCAAGCCGGAAGATGAGCTGCTTGGCATCATAGATAAAATGAACAAGAGCCGCGGTTTTTATATGCCGACGGACAAAAAGTTTCACTATGAAAAGCGCATGATTTTAGAGCAATATCCCTGTCTTGTCATTCAAAACGAAGAAAAGCGTTCGCAACGTGCAATTTTGTTTTTCTTTGGCGGTGGCATGATGATCGGTTCCGATAGAGGTGACGTTGATGTGATAAAGAAGCTCTGTAAAGAGACGGGCTGCGATGTGTGGTTCCCAGCATATCCTCTCTGTACGGAGCATTGCATCACGGAGACATACGCTATGTCTTACGAGTGCTACCGGCAGATGATCGATATTTACGGTGCCGGAAACGTCAGCACCTGCGGCTTTTCATCCGGAGGCGCGCTTGCGCTCGGCATTGCAGCGCACAACAATGCTCAGCCGGAACCACTGCCGCAGCCACGGTGCATAGTTGCTGTTTCACCGGGTGAGTGCCCCTGGAACGAGAATGAAATCAAACGTATGAGGGCTCTAAATGACAGCGATATAGGTATCGACTATAAGTTTATGGAATCTGTGGAAAAGTATATGCGTCACGGCAGAGAAAATGTACCGGCTTACATGCTCTCAGGGTCTCGAGGAGATTTTAGTGGAGTGGGTCATATCCATTTCTTTTACAGCGAGTCGGAAGTGCTTTATGGCGCACTGCCTGACTTCGAAGCTGCCTGCAAACGTGCGAACGTTCCGTATACGGTGACTTCACGTCCGGGCCTTTTCCATTGCTATTGCATGATGCCCTATTTCAAAGAGGCCAAAGAGGACTTCGCAAAGATCGTGGAGCTGCTGAAAAATTGATCTTGCATTGATTATTATAACTGCACTGCGTTTTTGCGATACTCGCAATACTGAAAAACGTAAATAAGATATGAAAAAGCAGGTGGGGAAAACAAATCATGTTATTCAATACACTCGGGGATAAATCAAATCCGGCTGTAATTTTCTTTCATGCAATGGGCGTTACAGGCGCAAGCAGTGAACCGGTTGCAAAATACCTGCAGGATCGATATTACTGCATATTACCGACTTCTACCGTGTATTGCGCAGGTCAAAAATATGTCAGCAAACCTGATGAGGTAAAGCAGGTTGAAAATTTTCTGCATGAGCAGGGGATAGATCATCTCGTACTTGTTGTGTCTTCTTCGATCGGAGCTGATCTGGCAACTGCATTCCTGTCGCAGACGAAGATACAGATTGATCACGCTTTCTTCGACGGAGGACAATTCGCGCAGATAGGTCTTACAACTCGTCGAATTATGACGCCGTTTTTGTACCTGGCCATCAAAAGCCTGTATTGGTCAAAGGGAGGCACACTCCGTAAAATTTTGTGGTGTGATGATGAGAGTATTAAGCCTTATTTTATCGCAGCGGGTGAGGCATTGACTTACGGTAATATACATCGTCAACTTGCAGACAGTTTAGAAGACAAGCCGTTTCCTCCTCTTTCAGATGAGCTTCAAAAGCACAGCTTCTTTGAATTCGGTAGCATAGAGGATCACTTCAAATACCGAGACGCGGTAATGAAGGCCTACCCAGATGGAAACTATCCGGTATTCGACGGCTATAATCATATGCAGTATCAAATTCGAGATCCAAAGGGTTTTGCGGATATGCTTGTTTCGGTTATGAACGAAAATAAACTGCCAGCACTGCCTTTTGCAAAATAACGCGGATATTCTAAAAAATAAGAAAGGAAAACGCAAAATGAAACCGAATTATAAAAACTGGGTTCCTAAGGGAATGATCTGGGCGCTTGCGGCAGGCACAGCGCTGACATTGGTTCTGTTTATCATTTTCGGGGCATGCGGTGTCGGCGTGCACGGCGGGCTCCGCACAGGTCTCGGAATATTATTTGCGATTGCTTTTATTGTGTGTGCCAAATACACAGAGTGGTGCATACATGCATATAAAGTGTTCTCCTATGACGGCGAACGGAAAATGTCAAAGCAGATCATAGAAGGCACTGCAAAATACGTAACTATACCCGAGGGAAGGACAGGCCTTGATGTCAGCTGCGGCAGCGGGGCGCTTGCTATAGCTTGTGCAAAGAGAAACCCAAAGGTAAAAATGCTCGGGATTGACCGCTGGGGCAAAGAATACGCTTCTTTCAGTTTGCCACTATGCAGGAGCAACGCCGAAGGCGTGTCTAACGTGGATTTCCGGCGCGGCGATGCAACTAAGCTTGATTTCGCGGATGAGACCTTTGATGCCGTGACAAGCAACTATGTCTATCACAATATTTCCGGTGCCAATAAACAGAAGCTTTTGCTTGAAACTCTGCGTGTCCTGAAAAAGGGAGGTATCTTTGCCATTCATGACCTCATGTCGCCACAAAGATACGGAGATATGCAGGCTTTCGTACATGAGCTTAAAAATAAGGGCTGCGAGAAGGTTGAGCTTATAGGTGATACCACGAACGGAATGTTTATGACGCCGAAGGAAGCAAGACGCATGATGCTGCAGGGCTCTACCCTGCTTGTCGGAAAGAGGTAAGATATGAATTTCGGGAAAGATTACCAGAGATGCAAAAACTCTGATGCCGCAATAATACTTATGCTCGGGAGCGGAGGAAAGAGCGCACTGACCAAGGGCGTTGCAAAATGGTTCGTCAAACTCGGCGTGAATGTATTGAGCCTCGGCCCGGACGATGGAAGTGTCGGCTATCACAGTTTTCCGCTCGAGCGGGTTGAAGAGGCAATTCAAAAATTAAAGGAGCATGGCATCCGAAAAATCGGGGTTCTTGGTGCATCTATTACTTCAATACCCGCGCTGACGGCGGCATCCCGCTTCCCTGATATTACTCTCAGCATTGTTGTTACGCCATGTGATTATATGCTGCAGGGATTTACACAGGGCAACAGAGACGGCTGCCGCGAATGGCCGGTAGACGGCGAGTCAATGCTGACTTATAAAGGCGAGCCGCTGCCGTATGTTAATTATGCGTATCAGCACCCTGATTATTGGCACATAGTGAAGCAGGAAACCAAAGGTTCGGGCAATATGCTTGTTGCGCATAAGGTCTTTGAGGATACAGAGAAAAAAACTCCCCTGACGGAAGATGTGATGATTCCCATTGAAAATATCAAGGGCCGTCTTCTTATGATAGGCAGTGACGATGATTGCCTGTGGCCGACGGGAAAGTATATTCGCCGTATGGATGAGCGACTCAAAAGCCGCAAGCATGCCTGTGAATACGAAGCCTTGGTTTATCCGCACGGGACTCACTACGCATTTCCGGAATCCATGCTGAAAACGATAATTCCTATATTTCCTGACTTCCTTATCGGACGCGCCTTCCGTGCCGCGCGTGATTATCCCAAAGAGTGCAGGGCCACACGTGAGGATGTAGATGCAAAAATGAGATTCGCAGTGCAGAAATGGCTGGAGTCCTGAACCTATAAAAATATTATAAGCTTGCAGTTAAAGCATGGAGAAAATTTATGAAAATAATTGTTGCAATCGTATTTTATTTGATTTTCTGGGGGCGGCTGTTTCCTCGGCACCGGAACAGACAAGAAAAATCTTGCAGGCCTGCGCTCCTATCCTGAGGAGGTGCAGCGGCGTGTCCGCGAAAACTCCGAGCTTGCCGATTCAGCCACGGGAAAAAAGCCTGTTTGGATGATTCTGCTGTCAAATTTACTGGTATTCACGGTCGTTTTTACCGTGTTCGGCCTTGCACTTCGTAATATTCTCGGACTAAACGGATTCCTTCAGACTTTCCTACACTTCCTCGCACTCGGTGAAGGGCTCGGATTATTCGATCTTGTGATAATTGATCTTCTGTGGTGGCGTAACAGCAAACGTATTCGCTTCTCATTTTTGCCTGAAAAAGAGCCTTATCAGGATCCGAAGATGCATATTGACTCATTCTTGCGCGGTATACCGCTGTTTGCCGTTATCGCAGCGTTGACAGCGGCGATACTTGTTG
>CAVAPH010000137.1:0-5398 GCA_963590455.1 bacterium
CATCGCGCTGATAATCAGCAGCGACAGAACCATAATAGTTTTCTTTTTCATTTTTTGCTCCTTATCTGTCCAATATTTTTCGGACAACATTCTATTCACTTTGCAGGAACACAGCAGCAACATAGCAGCAACATGCCTTCAGCTATTTCCGTTCCCGCCTGATCTTTATTCGAGCTCTTTCAAGTTCGATGGTCATATGGACGGAAAATATCAATCAATGTTCCATGCTTTCGGAAAATCAGGGAAGCCGGAACGGCTTCCCTGTGCAGCGTATATTACCTCAAAGTTACCTTGAAGGTGTGACATATTTGTGAAATCTTAAATGTGTATTTGCTGTATCGTGATTAAGGCTATATCGCACGCAGGTGCGCTGAGAAGCAAATACTCTCACCGTCAGGACTTTCTACGGTTATGGTGCCTTTGTGCGCCTCAACGATGGCTTTGGCAATAGAAAGACCTATGCCTGTGCCGCCTGTGCTGGATGTTCTTGATTCGTCCGGACGGTAGAATCGCTCAAAAAGTCTGTTAATATTTGCTGTGTCGGCTATGTGGCAGGTGTTTTTTATCTCAAATATAAGCTCTCTGTGTTTTTTGTAAGCATGTAAGGTTATTTCTCCGCCTGGCGAAGTGTACTTCAGTGCGTTTTCAAGAAGAATTGAAACCAATTGCCCTATACTTGCCCGATCACCGTGCATTTCCATGCCGTCTTCTATCTCCTGAGTGAATTTCAGCCCCTTTGCAGCTGCAAGTGCCGACATTGGTTCTGAAATCTCCCAGATGATATCGCTGAGCACAAAATCCTCCTGTTCAGGCAGGGGAGTCTCCTCATCGAGTCTGGAGAGTGCTACAAGACCATTGACGAGCTTCGACAGACGCTGCACCTGACTTTGAATGTTTTCGACCCACTCATTGTTTTCATCGTCGAGAGCCAGCACGTCTGCACTCGTAGCTATGGCTGTCAAAGGTGTTTTGAGCTCATGGCTGGCGTTGGTAATAAACTGCTTTTGCCGCTCGATGTTTTTCATATAAGGGTCAACCGCGCGCTTGGACAGCAGCATAATTATGCCGAAAGCAATGAGCATGCAAATCAACGAAACAACAATGCATACAACGGCGAGAACTTTGCTTGACATTATTTCCTTGTCAGCGTTCAAGAAGACGACAATGGTTTTTTCGTCCTCTGTAACAAGATATCTGTAGCCCTTATAGAATCCAGATTTTTGGCCGCGGGCGATGACTGCACTTGCGTATTCGGCTGCATCATCCTCGGATACGGATGCAATATAATCGCGTGACGTGTGAAGAACCTTGGAGTCGCCGTCCATTATTACGGCGAAATATCTTGTCATGTACCGGGCTTCGGGCATATCGCCGATAAAAGGTCCTTTGTCAGGAAAGTTACCGTCAGAGAAGGGGTCGCTCTGCTCCAACTCGCTGTCTGTCAATCTGTGAAGTGTGGCATCAAGTTGGTTCGTTGCATTTTGATAATACATTACTATGACGGACAGGGATAATATTAATACTATGGTAAAGACGGCTGCCATGGCGGATAGAATAAACTTCCGCCGCATCTTCTTCAGCATATCAGCTTATCTCCTCAAGTGAATATCCGGCCCCACGTATCGTTTTTAATTCCATCTCAGAGCCGATCTGCTTGAGCTTTTTGCGCAGAAAAGAAATATAAGTCCATATTACGTCGATCTCAGCTTCTGCCTCATAGCCCCATATTAATTCCATAATACGCTCAGATGAAAAGACATGGTGAGGATTGCGCATGAATAACTCCATCAGTTGATACTCTTTATTGCTCAGTGACACTGTTTCGCTTCCGCAGCAGAGCATGAACCGGCTGCAGTCAAGCTGCAGATTTCCGACGGAGATCAGCGAGTGAGTATAGCTTTCGCTTCTGCGCGTCAGAGCACGTACCCTTGCCAGAAACTCACTTGTTGCAAACGGCTTCGGCAAATAATCGTCGGCACCGCAGTCAAGCCCCTTGACCCGGTCCTCCACCTCGGATTTCGCCGTCAAAAGCATTACCGGCGTCTTTATCCCTGCGGCACGCACTTTAGTGAGCACGTCCAGCCCGCTCATCCCAGGCATCATGATGTCCAGCACGGCCGCGTCATAATTCGTATTTGTAATGTAATCCAGAGCATCAGTACCATTAAAAACAGTATCAACAGAGAACTTGTTCTTTTCCAGAATGACTTTTAGAGCACGTGTTATACTGACCTCGTCATCCGCTATTAAAATACGCATTGTGTCCCTCCATAAGAGCTCATTTATACAATTAATTATAAAAGCTCAAACTGAATCAGACTTGAAAATTTCCTCACGCTTCCGTTGAAGCGAGGAAGCATATCTGGCTTTCGATCTCGGAATACAGCCTGACATCCTCACCTGAGAAGTCGACGACCTTTATTACAGACGCTATCGGGTCATCTTCCGCCGCACCTGTCAGCTCACAGTATACGTTTTTATGTGTTGAAAACAGAGACTCATTAAAGTCGCATTCCTCCTCTTCAGGATAGAGCGCCGCATAGAATACGCCGGCCTCAACGAGATCCTGGAAGAAGTGACTGCCGTAGCTGAGCTCGGGTCTTATACCGTGTGAGCTGTATGCAAGCTCTGCCATGCAGTTAAAAGACGCAATCTCGCGGAAGTTGACCGGTACGCCGAGACTTGCGGTCGTCGTTCCCCAACGCCCCGGACCTAATAACACCGTGTTCTCATCGCGCAGAATTCGGTTCAGTTCGCCGATAGAGCGTGCAACCTGATATTTTTTCTGCTCATTGAGATCAAGATAAGGCTCAACCTGCACGAAAACGGCGTACTTTATCGGAAGATTCAGATTCCCACCCATGAAATTCCCGTGAGTCTTGAAATAGTACTCCTTCACCGTAGGCATAGCGCTAGCCACGCTGATTCCCTGCGTCTGAAGCGGGCGGCACTGCAGCAGATTGATTTTATATTCTCCCTCCGGAGAGATATTGCTGGCAAACTCTATGTCTACGGGATATTGATACTTCTCCTGCAGAAGATGCATCATATCTGTCATGTTTTTGGTGAAGTCGGTTTTCCTGAGCAGCTTATTGAAATTGACAATATCGGGGACCTTTTCACCATAGAGCCCCATTTCGCGGAAGCGTGCTGCCGTGGCGTAGTCCGGCTCCAGATATAGAGACACGTCGGTTTTCAGCGTGCTGCGATCAACGTCATCTACCCTGACGCTTTCAAAGTGGTTGTTCTCGAGGTTAATCACGTCTGCTTTCTGCTGAGAATACTTGTATTCGTCACCGTATTCCACTTTCGGCGGAGCAAGCGGATTGCTCAGATCGACAAAACGCGCATAATCATCTCCGCAGCGGTCAACAGCACGCGTGCCCATGCCGACAACAAGCCGCAGCATACCCTTGTTTTCTGCCTTTGCGCTGCCGGTAATATAGAGATTGCGTGAATGACCGACGCCGGCAAAGTGCGGGAAAAAGTATTTCCCGTGTATATCTCCGCACACGCGCATGACAAGCAGCGCCATCTGTTCGTCCTTATTGAGAAGATTTCTGTCGGCGCGGTATTTTATTGCCTCCGGATTCATGGTGCTGGCATAGACGCGGCGCACTGCGCGTTCAAAATCTGCATAGCGCTCTTCTATACTTCCCTGATTTGGGCAGAACACACTTTCATATTTGCCGACAAATCCGTTGCCGAAGCCGTCCTCCAGCAGCGAACTGGAGCGGACAATTATCGGCGACTGGCCAAAGTACTCGAGCATTGAAACAAACTGTTCTTTAATTTGCGGCATGAACGTACCGTAGAGCAGATTGTCCTTGACCTTTGGGGCGTATTTAAAATAATCCTCTGCCTTTTCCATTTGCGTGCGCTGCTGCCATACGCCGTTTTGCACCGCATAGGTGTAAAATAAGTCTGCTCCGATATAGTACGAGTCATGTGCATCAATGCGGCTCTTATAGAGCTCCGGGGCCTCGTCGCGCAGAATGTTTCGTGCCAGCAGCATGCCGGCTGCCTTGCCGCCGATGCAGCCCGTGCCGATTTCGCGGCTTTTTATGTACATAAGGTCCTTCATAGAGAAGTATTTTCTACACAGCTCAAGTCTTGTGGGCTCATTGCCGAGCAGGCAGCGCATAATATTGTCCTTGCGTTTTAACCCTATCTCATCCGTCGGCTCGCTTGCATCAGGACCGACTGAATCAAACATGCTGTCCCAGCAGTCGCGGTGCTCGCCCGTCAGCGTGAACATGTCGAATATACCTGAGTTGTCCGTGCTCGATGTTATGGATTTACAGCTATCGCCGTGCACGCAGAGCGGGAAGTACATGTTGGGGGTTCTGCGCCCCTCGACCTTGGCAGGATGTATATACACGCTGCCGTCAACGGTGCGTATGTTTATAAGAACACTTGTCGCGCGGCGTATGCATGATATGGTGTCGTAGGTGTGGCGCTCATACGTTATGGCCTGATAGGCAATTGCCTCCTGCTCGTGCAGAAACGGGTTGAGCAGGACAAAAAAGTTTGCTATCATGAGGTCGGAAAACCAGTATTTTTGCAGCTCTGACAGACAGTCGAAGACAAAAAAGCTGCCTTTTTCCTCTGCCTTAATTATCCTGTGTACCTGCACGGCAAAGGTCTCAAAGCCGACACGCGGATCAAGCACGTATTTCTTCGCATTCATTCCGAGTTCATTGAGAAATTCCTCATCCATTATTTCATCATGATCACCGAATCTGATGTAAACGATTCTGTGATTGCTGTATGCAACATTGGTAACAAATCGCGTTGCTGCATACATATAGTCACTTATGTTTTCACACTGCCAAATTATGACGTCGCCCGGGCGGAGAAAATCTATTGCTGAGTCAAGGCCGCTGATGCCTGTACTGATGCGCTGCTCGTTCATATTTAACACTCCCATGCCTGATCAGGCTATATTATAAATGCATTATAACCAAAAGAAGCATAAGCTGTCAAATCATTATATTCACAAGCATCAACTGTCTATTGACTTGCGGCATGCTCTCGCTTAGAATGTTAAAAAAGGCGTATTATTACGATAATTGATAAAGAATAGGGGAGGAATGGCAATGCATTCTCCGGAAGAACTGCACCATCACGTTCACGAAGACGGCACCGTGCATGAAGACCACGATCATGATCACGGGCACGTACATTCTCATACACAGACAAAGGCTGTTGTTAACCGGCTTGCCCGCGCAATCGGGCACCTTGAGTCGGTCAAGCGTATGGTAGAAGAGGGGCGTGACTGCTCCGAAGTGCTTGTTCAGCTTGCTGCAGTGCGCTCAGCACTAAATAACACTGCAAAGATAATACTTAAGGACCATATCGAGCATTGCATAGCCGGCGCCGCGAATGATTCCGCAGA
>CAVAPH010000138.1:0-5383 GCA_963590455.1 bacterium
GCCGCTTCATAAAACTCCGCGAATGGCTCTACCGCAAGAATAACGAACCCCCGCATCTGTGAGGGGTAGTTCCCTGATAGTTCTTGGTATGGTATAATGCAAAAAACCGAAACTGATCCATCTTGCATGTTGTAGTTCCCTGATAGTTCTTGGTATGGTATAATTGACGCGGACAGCATAGACCGAGCGAGCCTGTTGTAGTTCCCTGATAGTTCTTGGTATGGTATAATAGGATGCCAGGTGAAATCCTGCAACTGTTCGGTTGTAGTTCCCTGATAGTTCTTGGTATGGTATAATTGAGCGATTCGGCAAAAACTATTTGTAGGAGTTGTAGTTCCCTGATAGTTCTTGGTATGGTATAATCGGAAATAAAATACCATATTGGACGTTGAAGTTGTAGTTCCCTGATAGTTCTTGGTATGGTATAATGAACAGTCAGCGGATTGCTGACCGACGACTGTTGTAGTTCCCTGATAGTTCTTGGTATGGTATAATAGGCTATCGGTCAAAGCCTGTCCCGTCAATGTTCGGGGCAGGCTTTGATTTTTAAAAAATTCAGAAAATAGAGAGCTGCTCACACTGAAAGCTGTCGTCCGCCGTCGTGAGTTTGCCGAGGAGTATGTCAATGGACTCGTACTGCTTCTCGGTGATGACCAGCATGCGGATAGAGCCGTTATCGGGCAGATTATCCTTTATGCGCCGCCTGTGCTTCTCTACCGCATCTGTGCCGTTGCACACACGGGCATAAACGGAATACTGTATCATGTGGTAACCGTCCGTCAGCAGAAAATTGCGAAAACGCGTAGCCTCGCGACGCTGCTTCTTTGTCTGTACCGGCAGATCGAAAAACACCATTATTCGCATAAATTTATTCATAGCTGTGCTGCCTGAGCGGGACAAGTGACGGGAGGACAAGGGCTGCCTTTTCAAGATTCAGCGATCTCTGCAGGCTTTGCACCGTCCTCTCCATCGCATATGCTGTGCTGTGCCGCTGCCCGCCGGATAGGATGTCGAGATTGAGACAGTTGAAAAGATGCCGCTTCTTGTCCGGCGTGAGCATGTCGTCCTCTTCAAATGTTGTATATGCCATGAGATCTATAAGCGGCCTAAACGGCTCCATCATATCGTCCGCCAGATTAAATGCATTCAGCTCGCTCTTGTGGCAGAGGCCGAGCTGCGGCAGGAAACCGTATACCGCAAGGTAGCGCGCCATGCAGCCGCGTAAAATCGCATAACCGTAATTTAGCGCCGAATTTATGCCGTTGTCCTGCCCACGCGTAAATCCTTTCCCGAAAAGCGCTGGGAAATATCTCGCGGCGGCGATGGCCTCAGTATTCCCTGCATCGCCTGAGCGCACTGATGCAGCCAGCGCATCAAGGCCTTCGGCGGCACTCTCGTTTCCGCACAATCGCAGGCACTCTGCCTGGTTGCGTATCTTGGCGATGACGACGCTCTGCCAAAGATGCTTTCTCAATACCTCGCCCATGGAAAGCTGCATCTCCGTCACGGCGAGCTGACGGCTGTGCTGACAGAAGGCGCCGAGTACGGCGCAGGGTATATGCTTTTCATCACATACAAAAACCGCGCAGCCGCGCTGCCCCAAAAGGGACAGCGCGGCTGTTGTAATTGTGGACTGTCTGCTCTCAAGCAGGAGCGCGGAAATATCCTCGACAGGGAGAGCATGCTCACTGTCGGTTTTTATTATGAGCTGTTCATTGCGGACGGAGATGCGTGCGGGGCTTTCTATCACGATATTTCTGAACGCCATCTTCAACCTCTCTTTTTTATGTTAAACCGCTGCCTTTCCTCTTTCCTCACCGGGTGGTATTCACCCAAAATGTCCACTGTGTATTTTTCCAGGCTCTCAAGACTTTTAATTCCGAGGCTGGAAATTGCATATGTGTTATCGTTTGTGTTGCACTTTATTGCTCCAGTTGAAATATTTGCTCCTGTGTAGTACACCATGAAATCACGTCCCTCAAGCGTGTCCGGCAGTGTGCTTTCCTTGAAGCACTTTGTCAACTTCATTCCCCGTTTGTGGGTGACCTTAAAGAGGTCATTCGGATATAGTGAGAAAATAAAATCTTCTTCCTTCATGTCCTTCCACTGCTCATACGGTTTGAATGCAACAACCGCTTTGCTCGGCAGCTCCGGCTTCATGGTGTCCGCCACGTAGATCGGGACAAAGTAATACCCGTCGCCCTCCACCTTGAACACGTCTATACGCACCATGGAGTCGTTGTCGGCAATTCCTGTGCCGTCCTGAACGGGAACGCAGAGCGTTGTTGGCTCCGTCAGCTTTACCTTGTTTACAAGCGGGCCCGGTGTGCCGTCTGCTTTCGGCTTATAAAACGGCTTTGTAAACGCCTTTGCTCCGTCACCTCCGTGGGCGCGCAGCTGTGCCTTCAGCGCTTCATAGAGAAGCTTATCGCTCTCGGGCTTGTAGTAACCTGCAATCTCTCCGCCTTTGTCCAGCTTCAGCGAGGTGAGCGGGCGTTTTATTATCGCGAGGCCTTCGTCCACCGCCTTTGCGCTCTTTACGGTGTCCTTGTGTGCCGCACCTGTGACCTTGTGCATGGGCATGCGTGAGACGAACAGCGGCCTGACCTTCGGGGCGTCCTCATCCATGTAGAACGGAAGTTTTAACTGCGCAATCGCGCGTGACGGGTCATTGAGCAGCCGCGCCTCCAGCTCTTTCCTGAAGCAGGGCCATGGATACGGGAATTCCTGGCGGATCTCACCCGTGGACGGGTCTACGAGTATGCTGCCGTTTTCCGTGCGCATATAGTGGCTCTCGTGCCAATTCTCATAGCGGGTGACTCTCTGTATGAGTCCGTCCGTTGTGCAGGCAATGACCACAGCATCAACCGCATGATGTCTGTCGCCGTCCTCGCGCACCTTTCGGATACCCCAACGCTTGCGCATATAGTCCGTTACGGCGCCGTTGACCGCAGTGACACGCTTTTTCCTCCTGATCGACGGGGCAAAGAGCAGATTGTCGTTAATATAATTCAGCATGAAGCGAGATGTCGTCTTGGTGTCCTGCAGATTGCGCTCTTTCCAGTCTGACATTTCCTCCTCGGTGAGAGCCTCCTTCAGCAGCAGTCTGCGCTTCTGATAATCACGCACATTCGTATTGACCCACACGATGAAATCATCGCGCCGTTTCCCGCTCAGATACTGCAGCGGCAGGCGGTTGCCCTTGTTGCGGTTCTCCTCCGTCAGCACCAGCACCTTGTTGCGGTAGCGGTCGTCAAAGCTGATGCTGTAGGGGACAATGTGATCTACCTCGGCATAGTTCGGCTCAAAAAGTCTTTCAAGAGACATCTGCCTTTGTGAATAGGCACAGACACCGCCTTGCTCGTTAAACAGACGGAATTTCACGAGATCTATGCCGGTCGGCGCGCCGTGCTTGTATTCGCGGATCTGTTCCATCAGCTTTTCATTATCGCTGCGGCGTCCGTCGTTCTCTTTCTTTATCTTGCTCCTCTCGGCAAAGTCCTTGGACATCTCGCGGGCAAGCTCTATATTCACGTAGACAGGACTCTGTCCGTAGCGGCGGATTATCGCGTTTACCACCTTTATCGTCTGCGAGACCGCGCGGCGCACTACGGGGCTTGTTATCTCGGTGCAGTTATCACTCAGCGGCGGCAGCAGCTTCTGCCTCTCGTCGCCGGAGTGACCGCGGAAATCGTAGCCCGCGGCAGTGCAGGCATCGCTGTAATTCATGCCTTTTTCGAGATAAGGAATTATTTTGTCGCAGGCCTTTACCGAAAGATGACCGAATTTTGAGAAGCTCAAGCTTTCGAGCGCTTCTATGTCACAGGGCTCTATCCCAGCTTCAGCAAGTGCCGGCTCTATCTTCGCAGATGTTTTGTAAAGTGACAGCACACGGCCGATCTCATTTCTCTGCTCCACGGACAGCAGCGCAAAGCGCCCCGCGCCCACCTTTTCAACTGCCCTGCGCATCTGATGATATGCCTTCATGCAGGCAATTTTCTCTTTCTTCTCCGTCTCGTCGATATCCGAACCCACAGGATAGCGCAGCCCGTTAAAACGCACGTTTTCCGGAAGCTTGAGATCCTTGCGTATGCGTGCATAGCTGATGCTGTCGCTCTTGTGTGCAAGATCTATTAATATCCGGCGCTGCCCATCCGTCAGCGGCAGGCTCTCTCCACCGCTTATAAGCCGAATATGATTCAGCTTTTCCAGAAGTGAAAAGTATTCAAAAGAATAGCTCGCCTTTGCTGCACGCGGCTCATCCGGCTCAAATCCGCAGCGACCGACCATGCGTTCAATCTGGCTGCCACCGTAAGGACTGTCTCCGCCGGGGCCGTCATCAAAGGAGCGCTGACTGAGGAGAATGTCGAGAAACGCCTCTTCAAGCTCTTTGCTCGCAAAATCGCTGCCCATTTCTCTCTGTGCGGAGAATATTAAATGTGCCTCGTCCTCCACCATCGCGCGTGTGACGGTGGTAATATAGCTGCCGCCCTTGTTGCGCTTGTGATCCGCAAAATCTTTATCCTTCAGCAGCAGCTCACCTGCCGTGCGGTAGCCGTGCTGTTCCATGCGCAGCTTGTTTGCGCTGACAGCCTCCAGCAGCTTGCCGTCCTCGCTGTCTGCGCCACCCTTGCGATTGGATCGAAAACCGCGCCGTTGTGAGAGATGTATCATTATTCTTGCCAACTCCGAACGGGAGACCGGCTTGTCCAGCGCACGCACGCGCAGCGTATAGATATCCTCCAGCTGACCGTCAAACAGACTGTCAAGCTGCTCCTGAGTCAGCAGACCTGACGAAACTATGAGCGCGCGTATACGTTCGTTTCTGTGCCTGTGTCTGCGCAGGCGGCGCCTTGCACTGCGTGCCTCTCTTCGCGGTGCGGCAAGAGATGCGCCCGTCTTCGGATGCTCTGCTCCGGTAAATATGCGTGTGCCGAAGTCGAGTATGCCGCAGGGATTCTCTTCGCTGTCAAGCGCGAGCGCCGCCCAGCCGACTGAGGTTATACCTATGTCAAGTCCTATAGCATATGGGTGCATAATAATCCTCCTGTTGAAATAAATATATCTGCTGCGGCACTTCTGCCGTAAATAATTTACAATATATAGATAGAGATAATGCCCCGCACGAGACGGGGCATTAGAGCTCTTCGGTTTACTACCTTATCATAGTAACCTGTATAGTTCTTGGTATGGTACAGAACTGATTTTAATATAAACCCGTTTACAGCACTTGTCAAGGAAATTTTGCAAATTTGACATCTCACCGTTCAAATCCCCCCCGCTCAAACGACAAGATGCACAAATCTCTGTGCACCCTTTAAACCACGTAAGGGACGGAGCAATGCTCCGTCCCTTGAAAATTTATATATTCTCTTATCTGTTC
>CAVAPH010000139.1:0-5370 GCA_963590455.1 bacterium
TTGGAAAACGCAAAAAGCAACCGTGACAAAGTAACGGCGGCACTTGCAGAATACGATACTAAACTAAAAAAAGCTCAAAAGACGCTTGAAGAAATGAAATCATCTGGCACCGCCACAGATGAAGAATTGAAAGAACAAGAAAAAACGGTAACGAGTTTAGAAGAGAGCATCGAGAGTCTACAGGGCGAGTATCAAAAGACGAACGATAAAGTCAATGATTGGCAAAAACAGTTAAATAACGCACAGACTGAGGTTTTAGCGACAAATTCTGCAATCGAAGAAAATGCAAAATATATGAAAGAGGCCGAGTCGGCTTCAGATGGTTGTGCGATTTCTATCGACGGTTTCGGGAAGAAAGTAAAAGTTGTCACAGAAGAATTAGATAACACTGTAAGCTTCATGGAGAAAATAAAATCTCTTGAAATAGTTGGTGACACTTTTGAAAAGATTGGCTCGGCAGCTTATGATGCAGCTCTTGAACTTGATGAAGGTTATGACACGATAGTCACAAAGACCGGAGCAACAGGCGAGGCACTCGAAGACTTAACCGAAGTTGCAAATAACATCTTTGGTAATCTTCCTACTACGATGGCGGATGTCGGCGTTGCGGTCGGAGAAGTCAATACACGATTCGGATTGACGGGCGAAGCACTTCAAAACCTATCAGAGCAGTTTATCGAATTCGCAGAGATCAACGGAACAGATCTTAATAACGCAGTTGATACTGTTGACAAGATGATTAAACAGTTTGGGCTTGATACCGAGGATGCTACAGAAGTACTCGGAATCATGACCAAACGAGGCCAGGAAACAGGCATAAGCATGGACACGCTTATGTCTTCTATAAGTTCAAACTCCGCAACTCTTAAAGAATTAGGATTCGGGATTGAGGAATCTATTAACCTGTTGGCGCAGTTTGAGATAAACGGCATCGAGACTTCCACTGCATTAAGATCCTTAAAGACGGCGGTCAATGAATCAGCGGATGGAACACTGACCGCAAGGGAAGCACTCGAGAATGCTATCGACAGTATTAAAAATGCTGAGACAAGTACGGAGGCACTGACCACAGCTCAGACGATATTCGGAACCAAAGGCGCGCAGGTCATGGTTGACGGTATCAGAACGGGCAGAATTAGCCTTGATACGCTCTCGGACAGCCTGAGTAACTACAGCACAACAGTTACCGATACGTATGAGACAACTCTGGATCCGTGGGATAAGTTGACGGTTGCAACCAATAATCTTAAAACAGCAGGTTCAGAACTTGCTTCCGAAGCATTCGGAACGCTTGAACCTGCCTTGAGTACACTTGCAACTACTACTAAGAATGTTGCAACGGCATTCTCAAAAGCGCCGGCACCATTGAAAACAGTGGTAGGTGTAATGGGTGCTTTAGGGGTTGGAGTCGGAACAGTAGTTCCTAAATTGGCACGCTTCAAAAAGTCCCTCGATGTGCTGGGAATATCGAGTAAGATATCAAAGGTCATTAAATCATTTTCAAAGGCAACGGAGGCGGCTGCGGTAGCAACTGAAGCAGCAACAACAGCCACTGAAGTATCAAACACAGTTAGAGAAGTTAGCACTGGACTAACGGAAGCTGATACCATAGCAAAAGGCGTTCAGACGACGGCAACGGTAACGGAAACCGTAGCGACAGAGGGGGCAACAGTGGCGCAGACAGGTCTTAACACCGCGATGAATGCCTGCCCGGTGCTTGCTATAGTCGCGGGAATAGGCGCGGCAGTTACAGCTCTTGCGCTGTTCGCCGCGAATGCAGATACAAGCAGCTCGGAACTTGATATATTAAAAGAATCAGCGACAGATGCAATGGATGCGCTGAAAGAATCGAAGGAAGGGCTTGAGGAAGCAATGAATACGGCGTCCGACAGTGTTGAGGATGCACAGGCTTCCGGCGCAGTTGCTGAAGAAGTAGCTGGCAAACTCATGGATCTTGCCAGCAAGACAACGCTCACTAAGGATGAACAGGCGGAGCTTGCGGGGTACGTTGCTCAGCTTAATCAATTGTATCCTGAGTGGGGGCTTGAGATCGACAGTACGACGGGCAAGCTCAACAAATCCAATGAGGAAATAACAGAGCAAATTGACAACCTGAAAAACTTATCTCTTGCTAAAGGCTATCAAGAGGCCTATGCCGAAGTTATCGACAGCGTAACGGATGCCCAAAAGGAATACATCAAGGCAAGCGCGGAATCCGAAGAAATCACAAAGAAGCTAAATGAGATTGATGAGGAGCGTACAAAGGTCAATGAGCTAATCGAGGAATCTACTCGTAACGGCATGGGCGGCATGATTGAGTACAACGGCACCATCCAGGACAGCACATGGGTGCTTGCTAATCTAGCCGATCAGGAATATGACCTTAAAGAAAAACAGACCGATCTAAATGAAAGCATTGAGACCAACAAGGCAACGGTTGAAGAGGCTCAGGAAAAAGCCAATGGCTATTATGCGGCCTATCAGGATTTAACCAGCGCGACAACTGAAAACACGGATGCGACAGCAGCCAACACTGAGGCACAAGCGGCAGCGGCTGAAGCTCAGCAGTATAGCGTTAGTGTAGCGGGCGAGGCGGCGGCGGCATTCCAAAGCCTATCAGCAGCCGACCAGGAAGCGGCGGTCAATGTTGCGAACTCAATTCTGGAGTTGACAAACTCGGTTGAAACAACGCTTGAATCACAGATGGACATGTTCGAGAAATTTGAAGCGGGCACGGCCATGAGCACGGAAACGCTGCTTTCGAATATGCAGTCGCAGATTGATGGCGTGACGAATTGGGAAGCTAACCTCTCAGCATTGGCGGAACGTGGAATCAACGAAGACCTTTTGCAACATCTTGCGTCCCTCGGCCCGGATGGCTCGGCTTATGTCCAGACATTTGTCAACATGTCGGCCGAAGAGCTTGCTCAGGCTAATTCTTTATGGTCTCAGTCGGTAGACATCCAAAGCATGACCAACGACATGGGGCAGAAATTGCAGGATGGCGTTGGCACACTGGCGGCCGGATCAGCGGACGCGTTTGCAAATCTCGGCTCGGAATTGGGTGTAAAAGCATCAGAATCAGGTGGATACATTGCCGCCGGGCTGGCCGAAGGCATGCGGGCGGCTTATGAGGAAGTAGAGACAGCGGGCGAAGATATGGGAACGTCTGCATTGACAAGTCTCAACACCACACTGGACATCAATTCTCCGTCCGGCAAGACAAAACAGACAGGTCATTATCTGGCTCAGGGTTTGAGAATCGGCTTAATTGCAGGAACGCCGTCAGTGAGAAGTGCGGTAATCAGCACATCAAACAATGTCATCAATCAGTTTGCAACAAGCCTCACACAGGGCTCAACACGGCCATACGGGCTGAATGTGTCTTATGGCCTTGCCAACGGCATACGGGCGGGGCAGTCAAGTGTCATCAGCGCGGCGGCTGCCGTGGCAAGCGCGGCCATATCAACAGCAAAAAACAAATTGGAAATCAACTCCCCGTCACACGTCTTTCAAAGACTCGGCGCGGGTGTTATCGAAGGTTTTGTTAAAGGTGTTGATGACAACGTGCAGGACGCAAGTAGCACAATCCGAAATGCGATGGATTTTAGCGGCGTGGACGTAACGACATCATGGGGCATGGACAGTATGACGGCATCCCTTGGCGACGCTATCATTACGGCCAACAATACCGGCATGGGCGACATGATGGACAAGCTGACAGACGTCTATAAGCTATTGGCCGCATACTTGCCACAGGCCGGCAATGTCTATCTTGACGGCGATAAGGTATCGAAAAGCATTACTCAGCGGCAAGACCGCACCAACCTCATAAAAAGCAAATTATCGGGGGCGATGTAACGTGACAACATATACAATTTTTAATGGTCAGGAGCTCGAGGACGTTGTCCCGGGCTTTATGACTTTAAAGGTGTCGGGAACGCGGTTCGCAGAAATCGATGCGGAATCGGATAAAAACCCGCTTGATGGCTCGACTCTGGTAAATCGCCGGATACCGCTGCGAAAAGTTGAAATTGATTTTGCTATTAAGGCATCAGGCGATGAGGCCATAGAAGCACAAAACAGATTGCAGAGCATCCTGCATACAAAAGAACCCGGACGGCTCGAAACGTATAAAGATCCGGAAAAGTATTTAAATGCGCTCTGCACCGGCATTGAGTTAGATAATGACATGCGGACGGTCAGAACCGGCACCATCACATTTGACTGCTACGATCCTTATAAATGGTCAACCTCCACCAAAACATACACGGCCACATCCACCGATGGCACGTTAACGGCCAACGTCATCAATAACGGTAATGTGGCGGTGCCGATTGATTACAAAATCACGATGAACAGTGACAACGGCTATATCGGCATCGTGTCTGATCAGGGGGCTATGCAGTATGGACTCGTGGAAGAGGCGGACGGGGAAGATTACACCCGGAATGAGCAGCTTGCCACCTTGTCAGACCTTGCCAACGCGGCGGACGATCATGGCGGTGAAGCTTGGCATCAGGCTGATAGATATGGTACTGCTGGAACACTTGCGATGGGCAAAGCTGGCGGAAAAAGCGGATTTCTTGTACTTAACAGTATTGGCGATGACACTAAAGCGTGGAATGGCGGTATGAAAACATTAACACTTCCGGCAGACTCGGAAGGAGTGACTGGATGTAAAAGTTTTTACTGCTATTTCCATATTTTCCTTTGGGCGAGTAGGTGGCGCGAAACCGGTCATATGACACTGACTTTCTTAACCGCGGACGATAAGCCGATATGTGGTATGACTTGGTATAAAAATAACCCGCAAAACAACGAAGGTAACTATGAATTTTGGGTCTACGATAGTACATCGGCCGGCAATCCCCCATATTCGAATGCATGTACAAAGATCTTAAAACAGATGCACTATACTTGCGATCACAATCAGTCGTCAAACCCCTGGTATTGGGATTGGGGACATTGCGATATAAAGAAAGTCGGCTCGAAGGTTACATATTTCTATTACGGCAAATACTATACCTACGACTTATCCGAACTGGCCAACATGGAGTGCGCAAAAGTGCAGTTCTCTATCATGGCGGCCAAAGGCAGATCTGGCGATCTTATGCTTAATGCTCTTGGTATGGATACTTTCAGACTTTGGAAATTGGGTGTCGAAAAATGGAGGGACGTGCCGAACAGGTACAGCACCGGCGACGTTATGCGGATAAGCGGGGAAGAGGGCAAGGTATACGTGAATGACATGCCCAAAATGGGCGATGAGGTCACCGGCACGAAGTATTTTAAGGCTGAGCCGGGAACCAACACCATTGAAATCTATAACTCCACATGGGCGGATGATGTGACCGCCGAAATCACCAT
>CAVAPH010000140.1:0-5217 GCA_963590455.1 bacterium
CAGCATCGCTCCCCCGATTGACACCGGGGGAGCGACGAAAACCTTTATGCCTTGCTGTTTTTGCGCTTGAGAACTATGATTGCGATGAGGAGCAGCAGGGGGAAGATTACACCTGCGAGGATGCCGCGCTTCAGATCACCGCCCGCATGGTCAGATACGAGGCCTACAAGAGCGGGGCCGCCGGAGCAGCCGACGTCACCGGCAAGCGCCAAGAGTGCGAAGAGTGATGTCCCGCCGTTCCTCAGTGCCGCAGATGCCTTGCTGAAGCTGCCCGGCCACATAATGCCGACGGAGAAACCGCAGATTGAGCAGCCGATAAGAGAGAGGAAAGCTGACGGAGCAAGCGAAATGCACAGATATGAGAGGACGCAGAGAACGCTGCTGCCGATCATAAATTTATCGAGGTCAATGTTATTGCCGTGCTTGCCGTAAAAGGCTCTCGCACTGCCCATAAATATTGCAAACGCCATAGGACCCGCGAGGTCGCCCACTGTTTTGCTCACGCCGAGCCCCATCTCCGCAAAGGTTGAAGCCCACTGACTTACGCCCTGTTCACTCGCACCGGCACACATCATCATGAGCATTAACACCCAGAAAATCTTGCTGCGGCAGAGCTCACCTATGCTCATTCCGCGCTCACCGTCGGCAAGCAGCGGGGCAATAGGCACCTTTGTGAACCAAATGCCGTTTGCGACGGGGACAAGCGCCCATATAAGCGCCATGAGCTTCCAGTTTTCTATCCCGCAGAGGCTGAAGAATATCGTCGATATCAGCACAACGGTTACATGTCCCCAGCAGTAAAACGAGTGCAGCAGGCTCATTGCCTTCTCTTTGTTGTCGCTCGGGCAGCTTTCGACGATGGGGCTTATGAGCACCTCGATCAGGCCGCCACCGATGGCATAGAGCACAACGGAGATGACAATACCGGCGTAGGCGTTTCTCAAAAGCTCCGGCAGAACGGTCAGCCCGATTAGTCCGAGGGCAGAGAGAGCATGCGCAATGATAACGGATATACGATAGCCGATTTTGTCGACAAAAGCCGCGGAGAGCAGGTCTACAAGAAGCTGTATTCCAAAATTCAGCGTAATGAGCAGCGTGATCTGACTCAGCGGGATATTATAACTGCTCTCAAACGTCAAGAAGAGCAGCGGCACGAAATTATTTACGATTGCTTGTACGATATAGCCGATAAAGCAGGCATACATCGTCTTTTGATACTTATCTCTCATACATAAACTCTCCGAAATATCTCACCTGCCTGCAGCGGGGGAGATATAATAATATAATTATATAAAATTCAGATCATGTCTCTGTCGGTTTCGCGTCCGCAGATGATGTTGAGATTTCCGTTGCGGCAGCGCAGCTCATCCATGAATTCTTTGCTTATGCCCTGCGACTTGAGCGTTATGACATAAGTAAGCTCAAAAAGTGTGCCCATGTTCGTTGTGCGCACACGCACAAGCTCATGACTGCGGGTGTATTTCTCAAAGAGATCATCGAAAAGCCCCTCATAGTCGAGGTTTTCCGGTATTGTTATCTTCAGAGTCCTTGCGCCGCCGTGCTCGCCGAAGTGGGTGAACGTGAGTATTATAAGTGCTGCAGAGAAGAGAATAAAGAACACCACTGCCAGCATGACATAGCCCATTCCGCAGGCAAGTCCGAGCGACACCGAGAAGAACAGCCCCGTGATTTCTCGCGCCGTGCCCTGCGCACTGCGAAAGCGCACAAGTGCGAAGGTTCCTGCGACTGCAAGCCCTGCACCGACATTGCCGTTAACCATCATAATGACCATGGCCACCACACTCGGCAGCAGCGCCAGCGCTATCGACAGCGATCCGGAGTGATTGTTCCGCAGAGTGAACACGACCGAGGCCAGCACGCCCAAGACGAGTGCCGTGATAATGCAACCAAGAAACTGTCCAAGACTTATCGGCGAAGTTATTATACTTTCAAACACTAAAAATCACTCCGTATACTTTAGTAGATTTTCTTTATAGCAGGTGCCGTATTTTGAAAAGCCGACCGGAAACAGTCCGTCCTCGCTGAGCATATGTGCAAGCCAGAGCGGCGCGGCGTCCGGCATTTTTATTTCCATGAGTACGCAGCCCGCCGGCAATATCGGCTCACCGCTGTCGCCGAGGGTGAGATCAAGATCGGTTTCACGCCAGCGTATATTTTTGTCAAATGTGATACGCAGCTCCTCGTCGTCACGTGCGCGGTATGCCTCTCTGTCACATGCGATGAACACGCGCGGGAGTACCCGGTTTGTCTTCAAAAACCAGTCAATTTCGTGCGCAACCTGCCCATCAACTGGCGAGGGACGCGTGCCGGCAAGATATTCAAGAGCGCACTGCGCGCTCATCATTATACGTCTTTTGTACACGATGCCCTTGAATTTTTTCTTCAGCTCCACAAAAACCATATCATCGGCCTGCGGAACGTTATAGGCGCGCACGCGCAGCTTTTCCTTGTACACCGGCGCGTCTATCGAATGGCGTATGAGCGAGAAATCGTCCGTGTCATAATATATAGAACAGACCGTGCTGCTGAAAAACTCGTCCGGCTGAATATACGGCTCAAGCCGTTCACGAATGCGGGCGTATTCCTCCGGTGAGAGCACATATTTCTTTTCGTAGCGCTTAAATGTAAACTTTGTGTCCTTCATCCGGAATCATCTCCCGACGCTCGGCATTACCATCCGAAATATTTCTGCATCTCCTCCGCACTGAGGTTCATGTATTGCTTAATTGCCCTGATACAGCGGCTGTTCCAGTCACCGTCGACTATGCGTGTGCGGAGATCCTGAACATTGGCCTGCCACTGCACAAGAGTCTGCTTGTTTATTTTGAGACTGCGTTCAGCCTCAGGCGCTATGAGCTCCGTCAAGCGTACGATCTCCGCGTCGACGTTCTCGTTGGACAGCGTTGTGCTGAGAACCTCGGCTGCACGGGTGAGAAAACGGTCACGGAATTCGGAGTTTTTCAGCAAGGGCGTGATAAATGCAGCGCTCTGTGTGGATGCCGGCTTGAGTACGTTTGCAAATATACATGCTGGCGCGGTGAGCGTGGCGTCAAGATCATACAGCATAAAGCGCCATTTTCCGTCGCCCTCGGTTGAGCGGGCGTATCTCAAATTGCTTGTAGAGAGGTCTGTATTTGCGGAATATCCCTCTATGATCATCCAGTCGATCAGGCAATCTATATCAACTATTTCGCAGAACTCACTATATGCCTCCGCCGTGGTCAAATCATTGTTCTGGGCAAAGCGTATTACCTGCTCGTAATATTCGCTGTCTGTCGGCGCCCATGCCTTCATCACGGTCACGCTGTCAGTGCTGACATCCATAAGTCGGGCGTAATACTGCTCGTTCAGCTTTTCCATCAGCGCATAGATGCCGTTGTACTCGCCGTTAACGTACAGCACGCAATAGATATTCCTCTGCGTGGGCACGCTGTCACTGAACTGCAGGCAGAGGTTTTCCAAAAGCTCGTTTCTTATAATAGTCGAGGCCTGATCCTGTCCGGCACGGAGAATGAGAGACTTAAACTCTGTCACACCGCCGCCGAAAAGATCATAGCTGAGCGTGCTCTGCCCGTACCGGCTGCGAAAATGCAGCCCCATATTTTTTCGCGGCTGTGAGAGGCTCGTCTCCCCGTGCATATCTATGCCGCAGGGGATAGAAAAGCTGCCGTCGTCCGAGAAGTATGTGAGGGAGCCGGAAAGCTCCATATCCTTGCGCCCGTTGCCGTACATACGTGAAAAAGCGGTGGTGTCATCAGCCACAAGGCTGACTACAGGCAGGGTGTGACCCTCGTTTATGATAAAGCTGAGATTAAGCGTGTCACTTTTAAGCGCACCGTTCTCTATTGCCGCGGCCTTTACAATCGTGGTCTCGGTGAGAGTAATCGGCCCGTCGTATCTCGTGCTGCCGGAGCTCGGAGCACTTCCGTCAAGCGTGTAGTATATCTCGCCCACAGCTGAGAGCTCCACCGTAACGGACTCAACATCGTTATATACCCCGTCACTGCCGAGGCATTCGGGCATTGCGGATACGCGCCGTGCTCCGCCTTGCTTTTCCTTTGCCGGCTGCGGAGTTGAAAAGTAAAACCAGCCGTTCTGCCCGCTCATTCTGCCCATGCTCCCGCCGGTGGGAATATCATGGAGCGTCGCATAATCGATTATATTGCCGCTGCCGTCGGACAAAAACAGCTGCTCCCCGTCATTATTCAGACCGAACGGCGCAATTGAGTACTTGGTACCGGAATCAACAGAGTCGGCACTGCACAGAATTATTATACTTTCGCCCGCGCCAAGAGTCTTATCGGGGAAATTCCAAAGTTGATAGTTGTCATGATCATCGGAGAGATAATATTCCGAAAGCTCAATGGGGGTGGAGGAGACGTTCTTTATCTCCACCCAGTCGCATTCATCGGGGATATCTGCTCCGGTGCTGCCGGTGTTTGCCGTGACAACCTCGCTTATCATGAGAGGGTACGGTGCTTCAAGTGCAGACTGCCGTGCATCGTAGCCGTCTGCAGTGTTCGGGTATCCGGGGGTTGAGAAATATGTCAGTTCCCACTCACCCTCTTCGTTTCGTGCAAGTGCCTGATCTGCGGAATCCGCAGTGCAGCTGACAGAATCGACAAGCGCACCGCCTGCATCGCGAAGGCTCAGGGTCTCGTCCTTTGAAAGCGAAAAATCCGTATGCAGCGTATCGGATCTTATATCCTCGCCGTCAGCGTATACGAGCAGCAGCTCACCCGGTGCGAGTGTGAGTGACGGGAAAGCCCAGCCTGTCTCGTCCTCGGCGTCAGATAGCGTGAAGCCTTCAATATTTATATTATCGTTAGAAACATTCTCCAGCTCAATCCAATCGGGGAAAGCGCCGTTTTCGTCGCGCAGCGTTGTCCTGTTCTTTGTCATGACCTCGGATATGCGGATTTGACCCGAATACCCGCTCTCAGCCTCCGGCGTCGCTTCAGGCGTTGTTTCAACCGGTGCTGCCGTTTCCGCAGGCGTTTCTGCTGACGTATCACTGCCGCAGCCTGTACCGAAAATCATGCTCAGCGAGAGCAGCAGCGCCGCGGCGCGCCGTGTTCCTGTAGTATTGCCGGATCTGCCCATCGCCTGTCCTCCGAATGTCGAAAATACACGTCGAGCCATCCGTCCCGCCCGATCGCATAAGAAATCATGTTATTATACAATTTTCCCTCCCTC
>CAVAPH010000141.1:0-5196 GCA_963590455.1 bacterium
AGTTTTTTCTAATCGCAATTCAGAAAACGTTGACAATCCGGCATAATGAGAATAAAATCTAAGACAATACAAACGCTGCCGAAGGCCCTTTGAGATGGGGAGATCAGGCGGCACGGAAGGGGACAGCTATGAAAAAGCTTAAAAAGCTCTTGATACTGGTTATGATCGTGGTGTTTGCACTGTCTGCATCTGCATGCAGCATTGTGGATTACAGCAAGGCGGTTCAGCTTTTCCTCAACGAGGATTATGCATCTGCCCGCAGCGCGTTTGAGGCGCTCGGCGATTACAAGGACAGCAAGACGCTGATAAAGCGCTGCTCATATGAGATTGCGCGCAATAGCTACGACAACGGTGACTATGAGAGTGCTATTACGCAGTTTGAAGCGCTGGGCAGCTATAAGAACAGCGAAGAGCTTATGGCAAACGCGCAGAATATCCTGATGAAGGATAAGGTCGTCGGCAACTGGCGTGCAGATGACATAGATGTGACAGAGTACTTTAACGGACTTCTCAAGGAAGCGGCAGCCGCCAACTCCTACGGTGATCTGAGCGAGTACGTAAGCCTTGAAAGCTGCACCGCAACAGTGACCATGCAGCTGACGGACAGCGGCACGATTACACTCAATGTCAGCACCGGCACGACTGCGGAAAGCTTTGTTGAGGCACTGACTGCCGCGATGAATGAGTACGTGACAGCGTATTACACCAAGACCGCCGAGGACAATCAGACGACGCTTGAAAATATGCTGGCAGCTTACGAGTTTACCACCGTTGACGAGCTCTTCAAGAGCGAAAACAACATGACCATCGAAGAGTACTGCGCTGCAAACTTCGTCGCTGACAACTACAGCGTTGAGCTTGCACCGTGGAGCAGCGGTGTCTTTACATTGGAGAACGGCACTGTCACCGTATACCACGGTGAGGACAGCGAGACGCTTGACTACAGCGAGGATGATGACACCATTACGCTGCATACCGACGGCACCGCCCTGCCGGCAGATATCGTGCTGACCCGCGGATAAAAATTAGAATATAAGCTGCGGCATTATAATTTAACTGCCGCAAAAGCAGCGCCCGGCGCAGAGAGATATCCTGTGCCGGGTTTTGCTGCTTGTAAGGATTGAGAGTGCATGCTGAAAACTATCACGCTGAAAGGCCGCAGAGTTGAATATACGCTTGAGCGCAAACGTGTGAAGAATATAAATCTCCGTATGCGCCGTGACGGCAGCATATACGTATCTGCCGCAAGAATGGTGCCGCAGGCGGCCATCGACGCGTTTATATTAAATAATGCGGACAGCATTCTCTCATATATAGACCGCGCATCGAAGCGCACAGAGTCGGAGCGGGAGCTTGCCGAGGGGCAGGCGGTGCAGCTCTACGGGGCGAGATATCCTGTCATGACGCTGTGCGCGGCAAAAAGCTCTGTGCAGCTTATAAACGATCAGCTTATAATCACAATGAAAAATCCGGAGGATGCCGATGCGAGAAAGCGTATTCTGGACAAATGGCTGCGTGAGGAGTGCATGCGCGCAATAAACGACTGGTGCCACAAAGTTTACCCGAGCTTTCAGGCGATGGGCGTTCGGTGGCCGCAGGAGATAAAGCTGCGCAGGATGACCGGGCGCTGGGGCAGCTGCCAGCCGGTTAATGGCGTACTCACGTTCAACACTGCCCTTGTCCATGCACCGCCTGAGTGCATAGAATACGTCGTGACGCATGAATTCTGTCATTTCATTCACCCGGATCACTCTCCGGCGTTTCACGCGCTGATGACGCGGCTGATGCCGGACTGGAAGGCACGCAAGAAGAAATTAAACGAGACACCGCTTGATGCCGGTAAATAATATATTACGAAAGAGGAAAAAAGCTATGGCTATTGTCGTTGTGGGGACTGCTTTTGTGGACATAAAGGGGTTCCCGCTCAACGCGTATATACCCGGAGGGCGCAATGCAGGAAAAATTGAGGTCGTGCACGGCGGCGTGGGCCGCAATGTGGCGGAGGATATCGCAAACACCGGAATACCGGTGAGCCTTGTGAGTATGGCGGACAATACGTCCGAGGGCGATAACGTTGTAAAAAGGCTGACGGACAGCGGCGTTGACACAAGCTATATCCTCTCCATCCCCGACGGTATGGGCATGTGGCTCGCGGTCTTCGATGAGACAGGAGATGTGGTGGCGTCCATATCAAAGCGCCCGAATGTGGAACCTATGGCGAAGCTCCTCGAGGAAAAAGGCGACGAGATTTTTGCCGACTGCGACAGTGTTGTGCTGGAGATTGATCTTGAGGAGAGCGTCGTAAGGAGCGTATTTAAATATGCGCAGAAATATCATAAGCGCGTATATGCCGTGGTTGCAAACATGAGCATTGCCACTCAGCGGCGCGAACTTCTCAAGTGTGTTGACTGCTTTGTGTGCAACGCGGAGGAGGCCGGAATACACTTCCTGCGCGATTATATCGACATGAGCCCGGAAGAACTGAGCGCGGAGCTTGCAGAGAGAGTCGCTGCGGCGGATATACCGTCAATGGTGGTCACACTCGGCGACAAGGGTGCCGTATACGCCGACAGATACGGCAACAAAGGGGAATACCCCGCACGCCGCGTACAGGTGCGCGACACAACGGGCGCCGGAGATGCCTTCTGCGCCGGAACCGCAATCGGCCTGACCTACGGAAAAACGCTGCCTGAAGCCATAGAGATAGGCACCCGCCTCGCCGCTTCGGTAATAATAGTTCCCGAAAACGTCTGCCCGCGCTTTGAACCCAAAGAGCTCGGCATAGAGCTTGAAGAAAAATAAATATAAAAGTAAATATACATGATGAGAAAAACACCCGCGCCGCAGTATTACGCGACACGGGTGTTTTGCCTTATTCCTTTGATGTCTGCTTCATGGAGAGGGAGATACGGTGCTTTTGCTCGTCTACCTCCAGCACCACTACTTTGACAACGTCGCCGACGGAGACAACCTCACTGGGGTGACGGATGCGGGTGTTGCTTATCTGCGAAATGTGCACAAGTCCGTCCTGATGCACGCCGATATCCACGAAAACGCCGAAATCTATAACATTTCTGACTGTGCCCATGAGCTCCATGCCGGGGCGCAGATCTTTTATGCTAAGCACATCTCTGCGCAAAAGTACGGGCGGCAGTTCATTGCGCGGGTCACGGCCGGGCTTGAGAAGCTCTGACACAATGTCCTCGAGGGTCGGTACGCCGACGCCGCACTCGGCTGCGGCCTTTTCCTTGCCGACAGCCTTGAGCCTCTGCGGCAGTTCGGAGAGCTTTCCGGCGGCGACATCGTCAAGCGTGTAAGAGCAGAGCTTGAGCAGCTTTTCCGCGGCCTCGTAGCTCTCAGGGTGCACGGCGGTGTTGTCAAGCACCTGCTTGCTCTCCGGCACACGCAGGAATCCGGCGCACTGCTGGAAGGCCTTCGGGCCGAGCTTCGGCACTTTGTTTATCTGCTTGCGGCTGGTGAAGGCGCCGTTTTCCTCTCTGTAAGTGACGATATTTTTTGCCGTCGTCTTGGTAAGACCCGAAACCCGCTGCAAAAGTGAGGGGGAGGCGGTGTTTATATCCACGCCGACCGCGTTGACGCAGTCCTCGACCACGCCGTCGAGCGTCTCCGCGAGCTTGGCCTGCGGCATGTCGTGCTGATACTGCCCCACGCCGATCGCCATGGGATCTATTTTTACAAGCTCCGCAAGCGGATCCTGCAGGCGGCGGGCGATTGATACGGCGGAGCGGAGATTGACGTCATACTCCGGGAACTCCTCAGCTGCGAGAGGGGAGGCGGAATATACCGAAGCACCGGCTTCGTTTACCATGGCGTAGGACTGTCCGCCGCCGAGCTCGTGCAGCATTTCGACTGCCATCTGTTCGGTCTCGCGCGAGGCAGTGCCGTTGCCGATCGCCAGATGCTCAACTCCGTACTTGCGGATGAGCGCGGAGAGCGTGCGAATTGCCTCTTTCTTGCGGTTCTCACCAAATGTGGGATAGACAACGGCGGTGTCTAAAACCTTGCCCGTGCCGTCTATGACTGCAACCTTGCAGCCGTGCGCATAACCGGGGTCGAGACCCATGGTGACCTTACCCTTTACGGGCGGCTGCATCAGCAGCGGCTTGAGGTTGAGTGCGAACATCTTTATTGCGCCCTCGCATGCCATATCCGTCAGGGCGTTGCGCTCCTCGCGCTCCATCGAGGGCCAGATAAGCCTGTCATAGGCATCATCTGCCGCGGTGCGGACAAAGCTCATAGCGGAGCTTCCGGGAATGATAACTGCACGGCGCACGCGCTGCAGAGCAAGCTCACGGTCAAGCTCCAGCGAGACCTTGAGAAAGCCCTCCTTTTCACCGCGGTTCACGGCGAGGACCTGATGCCCCTGAACTCTGTCGACACGCTGTTTGAAATCATAATACAGCCGATATACGGAGTCGTCCTCGGTCGCGGCGACAGAGACGAGATATGCATTGCTCTCTATGAAGCTGCGCAGCCTTTTCCTGATCTCTGCATCGTCGGATATGCGCTCGGCAATGATGTCGGAGGCCCCGGCGAGGGCGTCTTCAACGCTCTCTACGCCTTTTTCAGCGTTTATATATTCCTTCGCAAGCTCTTCGGGAGCGGGAAGATCGCGGGACTGGGCAAAAAGCGTGTCTGCCAGCGGCTCCAGCCCCTTCTCACGTGCCACCGTTGCGCGTGTGCGGCGCTTGGGCTTGTACGGCCTGTAGAGATCCTCAAGGGCTGCAAGAGTCTGCGCCTCGTCAATCGCAGCGGAGAGCTCATCGGTCATCTTGCCCTGCTCAGTGATAGAGCTCTTTACGGTCTCCCGCCTTTCGGCCAGAGAGCGCAGGTATTCAAGCCGCTCCGCCAATGTGCGCAGAGTGGTATCATCCATCGCCCCGTGCAGCTCCTTGCGGTAGCGCGCGATAAACGGAATGGTGTTGCCCTCATCGAGGAGCTTGATTACGTTGTCAACATGTGTCTGCTCCCGCCCGAGCTCCCGGGCGAGTATCTGGTTTATGCTTTCCAAAAAGTGCTTCTCCTTTGTACGGCACAAGGGATATACCCCATGCACCGGAGTTTATAATATTTCGCCGTAATCGGCACCGCGAAACAAAACCCCATCGTCGCCTCGCGGGGGATAGATTGTATCATAATTTCCCGCATGTGCAAAGAGGGGAAATGTGAATTTGA
>CAVAPH010000142.1:0-5111 GCA_963590455.1 bacterium
TTGAGGGAGCCCTCGTAAAGAGCTCTGCCCTGGTATACTCGCAGGGCGGATTCAAGGACGGCTGCATCGTTGCAAATTATGCACAGAGGCTTGCTTATCATGTACTGGCAGTCGGCGAACGTGTCAACATCATCCCAGCCGGAAAGGCGAATTGCCACCATGACGTCGTCAGAGTCAAGCTCATCGGAAAGCACGTCCTCAAGATCATCTGTCACATCAAGCACTTTGCCGTGCTTTGCATCTGCCGGGAGGTATATCGGCAGCTTCTCTGTTGCAGCAGGGAGCATATCGCTGTGCTGCGGCGCTGGCGGTACAATTTTTGCACCGTCAAGCGCTTTGCGTAGTGCTGCAATATGCTCGTCGGTCGTACCGCAGCAGCCGCCGAATATTGCAACGCCGGCAGCAAGCATTTCGTTTATGTGAGCAACAAATTCATCTGGCGGACAGTTATATACGGTCTTGCCGTCTATGATCTCAGGCATACCCGCATTAGGCTTTGCAATCAGCGGAACACGCGCATACTCACGCAGCCGCTTGAGCTGCAAGAGCATTTGTTCCGGCCCAGCCGAACAGTTGAGCCCAAATGCGCTGATGCCCATGCCCTGCAATACAGTCAGCGCAGCAGTGACATCTGTGCCGGATAGACTGCGCCCGGATTCGTCGCAGGTGAAGGTTACAAATATGGGCTTGTCACTCACACTGCGCACTGCCAGAACTGCTGCGCGTGCATCGGAAAGCGTCATCATTGTTTCGATCACAAAGAGATCTACACCGGCTGCTTCAAGCCCGGCGGCCTGCTCGGTATAGATATCAACGAGCTCCTCAAAGGATGCCTCACCGAGAGGGCTGAGGAACATGCCTGTCGGAGAAATATCACCGGCAACCCATGCTTTCCCGTCAACGGCTTTTTGCGACAGCTCCGCAAGGCGGCGATTATATTCCGCGGTTTTGTTGAAAATTCCGTGCTCCTCAAGCTTGCGTCTGTTTGCACCGAAGCTTGGCGAGTAAACAACATTGCTTCCGGCTGCAACGTATCCCTTTTGAATTTCAATGATGCTTTCGGGGTTGTCAAGCACCCACTGTTCTGCACTCACATCGCCCATATAGCCGCGCTTTTGCAGCTCTGTGCCGGTTGCACCGTCAAGAATTAATGGAAAGCGTATCTCCATAATATTATTGACCTCCCTGATATAAATTTAGAATGAAATATTATCCGTGAATGCGGCGGCAAAATCTGCACGCCCGGAAAGCTCTATGTAATTGCACTTGTCGGCTATATCCTGCATGCATTCAAGCTTGTTCAGATTAACTGCTGCCATGGATGCCCCGGCTAATGCCGTGTTGCCGGGATTATGAAGCTTGGCTGCCGAAATTCTCGGAAGCATGCCGATTTTCATCGCACTCTCTGTATCAATATAACTGCCGAAGCCGCCGGCGAGATATACGGCGTCCAGATCATCGATGCACATGCCGGCCTTGTCCAGAAGCACCTTGATGCCGGCGGCGACGGCAGCTTTTGCAAGCTGAAGGTTGCGTACGTCCTGGGCGTTCAGAAATACAGCTCTGGTCAGGTGAAATATGCCGTTACCGTTTTCATCACGAGATAGGTACCGACGCAATTTATCCGGTGCATCCTCCGGAGGGAGAAGTCTGCCGCTTTCATCAATGCAGCCGAGCTCAGTCAGAACCGCAATAAGGTCAATTAGCCCTGAACCGCATAGACCTTTTGCAGTCTCATTGCCGATGATGTCAAATAAAAATCCGTTATTATAACGCACATGGCTGATTGCACCGTCAACAGCTGCCATGCCGCAGCTTATTCCTGCACCCTCAAATGCCGGGCCTGAGGCTACAGCGCAGCAATGAAAACCGTCACTACCGCCGAGCGCCATTTCGCCGTTTGTGCCAATATCGAGAAAAAGACTCTGCCCGGCTTTTTCATGCAGTCTTGTTGCCATGATTCCGGCGGTAATATCGCCGCCGACATATCCGGCAACGCACGGGGCGTAATACAACGGTACAGACAGCAGTGTGTCATTGAAGCCGTATGGAAAGAGTGTTTCCGGCTTAAACGGGGCGAGCGCAATGCCCTTTACGGGAAGCTTTGCAAATATATGCTGCATAGTTGTGTTCCCGGCAAGAACAATATGCTGAAGCTCGCTTTCAACTTTGCCGCATTGTGCCAGCACATCTTTAATCATATCGCCAACCTGCGTGCGTACAATACGGGAAAGCTCCTCAAGTCCTTCGGAATTCTCCATCGTGTACTGTATTCGGCTTATTACATCACCGCCGTACGTCGCCTGTGCATTCCACGCACTCACGGTCTTTAGTTCGCGGCCGGTTTCAAGATCATATACGCGCACAGCGATAGTTGTTGTGCCGAGGTCAACGGCTGCAGCACAACCTGCCTTTTCGCTGGGATTAAGCAAAATCTCCGGTGTTTCCGTAAGAATTCTGCCGCCGCTCGATTCCGGCAGAATAACTTCATCGCCATCGTTCGGGATTACACGGCAGGCAAGGCGAGATACGCCGTTTACGCTAACACGGCATTTACCGCACTTTCCGCGGCCACCGCAGGCAGCGGGGAGAGTGAAGCCGGCGGCTCGTAGCGCTGCGAGAAGTGTAGCGCCGTTTTCAACATCAATTATGAAACTTTTACTGCCGAGCAGTACCCGGACGCTTGACACGGACCTCACCTCTTAATATAATATATATAACTTTTATGTATTATTTTTATCAGTAAGATAGGACTTTGTCAAGAGAAAGAGATAATATGACAGATATTCTTACCCTCGCGCAGGAAAACGGCTTCTCTCATATCGGACATGCAGATATGACTGCGCTTGTTCCGCTTGATGAAGTGCGCAGTATGTGCTCTGCAGATCGATGCGGGAGCTGGAATAAAAACTGGGCTTGTCCTCCGGCCTGCGGGACTGTTGATCATGCAAGGCGGGTAATAGCACGGTATAATTCCGGGCTGCTTGTACAGACAACACAGCAGCTTGCGGATGAGTTTGACTATGACGGAATGAAGAGTGCCGCTGCGCTGCATAAGAACAGATTCCTTAATTTTGCACGTCAGGCACGTATGATTTATCCGGACTGCCTTCCGCTTACGGCTGGTTCCTGCACGATATGCGCAAAGTGTACCTATCCCGGCAAGCCGTGCCGATACCCTGCAAAGCGCCTTTCATCAATGGAGGCATACGGCCTTTTTGTAAGCGATGTCTGCATCCGCTCGGGACTTCAATATAACTACGGACCCTGTACGATAACTTATACATCGTGCGTTCTCTATAACAATGAGTAAAAAGCAGATTATTTTTAATTATATAAGGAGTGAATGCCATGCAGTCAGCGAAAGAAGTATTCCTTGAACTGTTAAAGCAGGACGGACAGCCGGAGCGTCAGCTCAAACAATATGAGGCACTGCACATGTGCCTGTACGACCCGATAAATGCTTATCTGCGCGGCAACAGGAAGCGCGGCACTGTGAGCGTTGACCGTTGGGGCACAACGATCAGCTTTCCGGAAAATGCACCCGGCGCAATGCCGCTTAATCACGGAGATCTTATGGTCTGCAAGGATGTAACACGTTGGCGTGAAACTGTCCATGCGCCGGATCTTGAGACAAACTGCACCGAAGGCTGGGAGGAGTGCCGCCAAAAAGCACGTGCGGCAGCCGGAGACGAGCAGCTTGTCGCGGGCTTTATGGGTACCGGTATATTTGAGCAGTGTCATTTCCTGATGGGCTTTGAGAACACACTCACAAATCTCTATGAGCATCCCGATGAGATGCATGAGCTTATCGAATATATAACCGAATACCGTTTGCGCTATGTCAAGCTGCTTATAGACAATCTGCAGCCGGATCTTATTTTCTCGCATGATGACTGGGGAACAAAGGACGCTCTTTTCATGAAGCCCGATATGTGGCGCGAATTCTTCAAAGAGCCGTACCGCCGTTTTTACGGCTATATCCGTTCACGCGGCTGCATAGCGCTCCATCATGCGGACTCATATCTTGTACCTATAGTTGACGACATGGCGGAAATCGGCATCCAGGTCTGGCAGGGAACTCTGCCGGAGAATGATATACCCGCATTACAACGCCACCTCAACGGTAAGCTTGTGCTTATGGGCGGCATGGGTGCAGCGATAGATAGAGAGGATGCGCAGCCCGACGAGATCCTTGCATACGCGCGCAGGACTCTTAAGGACTGCTGCCCGGGCGGGCATTTTATCCCGTGCATAACATACGGTGTGCCAGGCACGGTTTACCCGCATGTGAGCCCGTATATCGATCAGGCAATAGACGAATATAATGCGCAGCTGCATATGCCGCTATTCAACCTCCCGCCTGTTCCTCATCGTGTCCTTGGAGAGCGGGAGACTAATCAGAATGACGCGAAGCAGGTATCAGAAGAAGTGCTTGGCGACAGCGTGCTTGATCGTATAAGCGCTGCTCTTTGCCGCGGACAGCAAAAGAAGCTTCTTGCACTGTGCAATGAGGCGCTTGAGCAGGGAATAAGTGCGCAGGAGATTCTCTCTGACGGCCTTGTTAAGGGTATGAATCGCCTTGGGGATGACTTTTCTGCAAACAGGATCTTTGTCCCTGAGATGCTCATTGCAGCGCGCTGCATGACGGCGGCGACCGCATTGCTGAAACCGTATATGGTTGGTGAGAGCGGTGAGAGCGCATCGGTCGGCAGCGCAGTCATAGGTACTGTGCGCGGTGATATGCATGACATAGGAAAAAACCTCGTCAAGATAATGATGGAGGGCAGCGGAATAGATGTGTATGACCTGGGCACGGATGTACCGGCTGAGCAGTTTGTTGAGGCGGCCATTGAGCATAATTGCAGCATAATTGCCTGCTCTTCACTCCTGACAACAACAATGAACGAAATGCGCAGAGTTGTTTCATTGGCCGGAGAGAAGGGTATACGTGATAAGGTCAGCATCCTCATCGGCGGTGCACCGATCAGTCAGAGCTTCTGCGACGAAATAGGCGCAGATATCTACACCGAGGACGCCGGTGCTGCTGCCCGCGCCGCAGTAGAAATACTGAAATCCGGCAAAGCAAGCTGAATATACTAAAAATAAAT
>CAVAPH010000143.1:0-5109 GCA_963590455.1 bacterium
ACAACAATGAAGTCACGGTAACCGCCACCGGCGAAGGCCAGATTCTGATGCTCCTCTACGACGGCAAAGAGACACCGCCCACCGAACCCGGCACCTACCCCGTGACGGTCGTGATGCGGATAAGTGAGGAATCGGAAGAATGCTTGGAATTTGAGATCTGCGATCTTGTGATTTCTGACCAGAAATTCGCAACGACCGAAGATGCGCAGGACGAGCCTCTCTACCGCGTGACTGATAAAGATGACAAAGACATCAGCTATAAAGCCGAGCAGAAGGACGGCGTACTGACGATTACCGTTGACGCAGACTTTGCCATCCTCACCGGGAAGCTGTGGGGCATCAATACGCTGAAATCCCGCGGTGTGGAGAAAATCGTGTTCGTTACCAACGACGGAACATCCACCTTTGCCCTTGCCGACCTGCTCGAAAAGGGCAGCATGGGTGATACCTATAAGCTCACCCACGACGGTGCAGATATCACATTCAAGATAGCAGAAACAGACATCAGCAGCATACTGAGCTAAAAACAAAGCAAAACAACAGGGCAGGTATCAACAATACCTGCCCACTAATATTATTTGGCTCTATCTCGGAGAAAACTGCCAGCGGAGCTGACTGAAAGGCTTATCCGGCGACCTCTTTCAGCTTTTCAAGGAAAGAATACGGAACGTCGAGATTGTTGTCTATACCGTTGCCGAGCGCAATATGCGGCTTGTTGCTGCCGTGAAAATCACTGCCGCCGGTTTTTATCAGGCCGTATTCGTCGGCGAGATTCTCAAGATACGCGACCTTGTCCGCATCGTATCCGGAGTAGCGGCACTCCATCCCGCGCAGACCGTGCTCCATGCAGTGCTCAATGATATCGCGCAGTCCGGCATCGTCGCGCTTATACTGAAACGGGTGCGCCAATACCGCCACGCCGCCGGCCTCCGTTATTATCTCGACCGAGCGCTCAATAGAGAGAAAGTTGCGCGGCATGTAGTACTTCTGACCCTTCTCCACATAGCGGTCGAAGGCATCCTGTATGCTCTCCGCCATGCCCAGCTCGACGAGGACGCGGGCAAAGTGCGGTCTGCCGATAACGCTGCCGAAGCGCTTGTGCATCTCCTCATAGCTGACAGGCAGACCGTCCGCCGCCATAAGCTCTGCAACCTTTCTGTTGCGCTCGTCCCTGTCGTTTACCACCCAGTCGAGCACAGGGCGCAGATGATCAGACTGCGGATCTATATAATACCCCAGTATATGCACGGCGCCGCCGTACTTTGTGCTTATCTCTATGCCGGGGACAACTTCAACGCCGAGCTCTTTCCCGGCCTCGGCCGCCTCGGTGTACCCGTCGACATTGTCATGATCGGTTATTGCTATTGCAGCAAGACCGGTCTTTTTTGCAAGCTCAACGACCTCGCGGCCTGTCATTGTGCCGTCCGATGCCGTTGTGTGTACGTGTAAATCTATCCTGCTCATCCTACAATCTTCTTCCTCCAGGCCTCGCATCTGCCGTAAATGTCCCCGGCACTCTCGCCGATGAAGAACTCTCCGTCCTCATAGAGTATGCGTCCGTTGACTACCGTCATGTACACGTTCTCCTTCGAGCCGGAATAGACAAGATTGCGCGCAATATCGTTTATCGGCCGCATATTCGGTCTGTCGAGGTCTATAACGGCCAGATCCGCCTTTTTGCCGACAGCAAGATCATCACAGTCGTCAAGCCCCATTGCCCGCGCACCGCCGACGCATGCCATTTCAAGCGTTCTGTACGCATCACCGGCCGAGGCGTCGTTGTTAAGAATCTTCTGCAGCGTGCTGACGAGATACATTTCGCGGAACATATCAAGCGCGTTGTTGCTGCCCGCCCCGTCAGTGCCTATTGCGAGGGGGACGCCTGCGTTTGCCAGACGGTCAATCGGCGCAATTCCGCTCGCGAGCTTTACGTTTGAGCCGGGGCAGGTGACAGCCCACAGCTTCTTTTTCGCAAAGAGCTCCACATCCTCATCACTCATCCAGACGCAGTGGAAACCGCCGCCGCCGTAACGGAAGAAGCCGTACTTATCCAGAAGCTGCGGGGGAGTGAGACCGTAGCGCTCTATGCAGCCCTCAACCTCCGACTTTGTCTCGCACAGATGAGTGAAGCAGGGCTCCTTGTATTTCTCGGCCAGTCCTGCCATGCATTCTATGCGGTCAACCGGCGTAGTGTACTCCGCGTGAATACCAAGCCTGTATGATATCAGATCGCTGCAGGAGTTATATTTTATATACTCGCGCTCTATATCCTCAGGGTCTGCGTCAAAGCGGTTGAGACCGGAGCATATTACCGTCCTGAATCCGGAATCGATGCAGGCGCGGGAATAGAAATCGTTTTTAATATACATGTCAAAGCAGGCAGTGATGCCGGAGGAGAGATATTCGAGTATGCCCAGCTTCGTCAGGTCATATACAGCCTCGCCGGTGAGCTCATGCTCATTCGGCCATATCTGCTCGCTCAGCCATTTGTCAAGCGGCATATCATCGGCAAGGGAGCGGAAAAAAACCATCGCCGTGTGTGAGTGCGCATCTTTAAAGCCCGGTATGATCAGCTTGCCTTTCAGGTCAATCTGACGCTCAAACTCCGGCAAAATCTCAGGCCTGTCGCCAATATATGAAATTACTGCCCCGTCCGTCCAGAGCTCGCCGTCGCTTATTTTTATTCCGCCGCCGAATGAGAGCAGCTTCGCGTTGTAAAATCTGATCATTTATATATCTCCCCTGAAAAATAATACGCCGTTACAGCTTTGCACACATCGCATCGTGCGCCGCAAGCTCCGCTGCATCGTCGAGCGGGTCGAGCTTGTCTATTCCGTACTTTCTCGACAGCGCGGTCAGCAGCAGCATATCGCAAAACTCCGGATTTTTCGGCAGCACGGGTCCGTGACTGTAGGTGCCGAACAGATTCTTGTAATGCACACCCTCCGTGCCGTCCTCGCCGTTGTTGCCGAAGCCAGCCAGCACATGCCCCAGCGGCTCCACGCCCTTGCCGAGCCATGTCTTGCCGCTGTGATTTTCAAAGCCGACAACGGTGCTGCCGCCAGCACTCTCCGTGCATTTATACTTGTAATTTCCGATCATGCGCTGCTCTGAGCCGACGGTCCACAGATCCACAGCACCTATAAAATCGCAGCGCTTGTGGTCGTAGGTCTCATAATAGCTTCCCATCATCTGAAAACCGCCGCAGATTGTCAGGAAGCATACCCCGTCGTTTATCGCGGCTATGAGTTCACGGTCTTTGCCGCGGTGCAGATCGTCCAGCAGTACCTCCTGCTCAAAATCCTGCCCGCCGCCGATGAATATAAGATCAAATTGTGCAAGGCTCTCCTGCACCCCGATTGGCAGCTTGGTAACACTGGCGTCTATTCCGCGCCAGGCAAGGCGCTTCGTCATGCACAGCACGTTTCCGCGGTCCCCGTAGAGATTCAGCACGTCGGGGTACATATGGCATATTTTCAGTTCCATTGTGCGCCCTCCTTATTCCCAGAACTCGCTGCCGCCGCAGTGCTTTATTACGGCCTCGCGCAGCTCCAGCATGGCGGTATACGTCGGCATAATGTACGCCGGAAGCTCCTGCTTGTCTATCATCTGGACAAGCTCGTCATAGTTCCTGATCGTTTCAATGCGCGCGTCATCAATGCCGGCATATTTTATTCTGACGCGCATATCCTCTGCGCGATCGCCCGACACTATTATGCGCGCAAGCCTGTCGCCGAGCTCCGGCAGTGCCTCAAAGTCAACGTCCCATATCCAGGATATATCCGTGCCGTCTGCACCTCTGTCGTTCAGGCAGATGACCAGCATAAATTTCTCCTGCACATTCTGCAGAAACTCAACAACCTGATTGCAGCCCGCCGGATTCTTTACCAGCATCAGCTTTGTCCCGCCGCCGAGCTTGAAGCGCTCCATGCGCCCGAAGCCGCACTTGAAGCTCTCCAGCGCGTTTACCGCCGCATCCGTGCCGAGACCCATCTCGATTATTGCGGCAGCTGCACCAACGGCATTATAGATATTATACATTGCCGGCAGGTTTATCAGAATCTCGCGCTTATCGCCGCGCAGATTCATCAAAACTCTGCTGCTGTCGGCAGTCTGACTGAGAATATCCGTCACGGCATAATCTGCGGCATGGCGCGAATATCCGCATTTGGGGCAGTGGAAGCCGCCGAGATGCCCGTAGCTTATGTAATCATACTCATACTCTGCCTTGCATACTATGCAGTGGCTTGCGTCGGACAGCTCCGTCGCTTTGTGCGAGGGGGCAGCGCCCTTGTCAATGCCGAAGTATACGACGCGGTTCGGCAGATCTCTTGCGAGCGAAGAGGTGAGGGAGCAGTCGGCATTCAAGCACAGAAGAGAATCAGGGGTTGCGCTTATCGCACGGCGGATGTTCTCCAGTGTGTGAGTTACCTCACCATAGCGGTCAAGCTGATCGCGGAAGAGATTCGTCACAACGATTACCTGCGGCTTGAGCTGGCCGAACACCTTCACGGCAGCCGCCTCGTCGCACTCAATCACGGCGTACTCGCGGCGGCACTTTCCGGTCATCGTGCTGTTCATGGCAAACTCCGTGGTGATGCCGCTTATGAGATTTGCGCCCGAGCGGTTTGCAAAATAGCTTTTGCCGGAGGCCTCAAAAGCCGCCTCTATCATTCTGGCGCTTGTCGTTTTCCCGTTTGTGCCGGTTATAGCGACAACCTTTACACCCTGCGCCAGCACGCTCAACAGCTGCGGGCAGAGCTTCAGGGCAAAGCGCCCCGGCATTGCGGTCCCTCCGCGGTGTAATATACGGGATACCAGCCGCAGTGCCTTGCAAAGCAGCATGGCGAAAAATACTTTTATTTTCATCTGAAGTACTCCAATTAATCAAAAAACACAGATAAAAGCATTATATCACAAATCCGTGAAAAACAAAGAAAAATATGCGCGGCAGTCACTAAAACTGCCGCGCATGATATTTTCACTTCACCGTTCGTCGCCCAACTACCTGATATATGCTGTCGGTTGAGAGAACGGTGCTCACTTCCAGATATTTTGCAAATATCGCGGCGAGATCTTCTGCGTGCATGAGGCCCATGGATACCTTGT
>CAVAPH010000144.1:0-5053 GCA_963590455.1 bacterium
ATCCCCTCCTCCCCACTGTTCCCAGCGAAAAAATCCTTGACATCAGCGGAAAAAACGTTATAATAGTATGGCCTGTCAGTGTGAGTACAGGTATCCTTGCTCCTTCCTGAGAGGAGGGGCCAATAGACCAAAAGGAGGTGCAATCATGGCAAAAGCAAGTGAGAAGTACGAAGTAATGTACATCATCAATCCCAACTACACTGAGGAAGAGACCGCAGCTGTTGTTGAGAAGTTCAAGGCACTTGTTGAGGCAAATGGTACTCTGGAAGAGTTGGAGGAAATGGGCAAGCGTAAGCTCGCTTATGAGATCAACTACATTTCCGAGGGCTACTACGTGCTGATGAAGTTCACCAGCGGTGCTGATTTCCCTGCAGAGCTTGACCGTGTTCTCGGCATTACCGATGGCATTCTGCGTCGCCTGATAACCCTGCGCGCAGAGTAAGGAGAGCGGACATGCTTAATCACATTGTTATTATGGGTCGTTTGACCAGGGATCCCGAGCTTCGGTATACCCAGTCCCAGACTCCCGTGGCGTCATTCACCGTTGCAGTTGACCGCGATTTCGGCGGCCGCGACGGCGGTGAGAAGCAGACCGATTTTATCGACTGTGTTGCATGGCGCCAGACAGCCGAATTTGTCAACAAGTATTTCACCAAGGGCAGTATGGCAGTCGTTTCCGGACGGCTTCAGATTCGCGATTGGACAGACCGTGACGGCGGCAAGCGCCGCAGCGCGGAGATAGTTGTTGAAAACATGTATTTCGGCGAAAGCCGTCGTCGTGACGGCAGTAACGGCAACAATCCTTTCGACGATAGACAATCTTCCGATAAATCCCGTGGCGGTTCTTACGAGAATACGCCTGCTTCCGGCAACGCCGGCAAGAATACCGGGTTTGAAGATGTATACGGCGAAGACGACGATGATCTGCCGTTTTGAGGCATAGCATTATAAAAGCTCTGCCCCTCTAAAATCTATAAGGAGGAATCAGCTATGGCTTTCGATAAGAATAATCCCAAGAACCGCAAGCGCAGAAAAGTTTGCCAGTTCTGCGTCGACAAGGCTACGTCCATCGACTATAAGGACACCGCAAAGCTTCGCCGCTACCTGTCCGAGCGCAGCAAGATCCTGCCTCGCCGCACTACCGGTGTTTGCGCAATGCATCAGCGTGAGCTCACCGAGGCAATCAAGAGATCCCGTCAGATCGCTCTTCTGCCATACGTGACCGACTGATTTATATTAATCACCAAAACCACCCTTTCGGGTGGTTTTCTTAATTTATAGGGATAAATCAAACGAGATAACCGAAAAGCAGCCAGCGGCAGTGCTCCAACTCCTGTCTGCTGCATCAGGAAACATTTATTTTACTTATCAAAATCCGCAGTATATAATAAGACAGAAAAATTTCGAGTCAGGAGTGAACATGTTGAATTTTGTAATGAATCCTCAGAGGAGCACAGAACCGTATACTGTTTCGGCCATTTCAAGATGGGCGCAGATATCGGCGCTTCCGTTTCACCAGGGAATAAGCAGCTATCACCCCACGCCGCTCCGCTCTCTGTCAGGCAGAGCCGCAGAGCTTGGCGTCTCGAATATCTGGGTGAAAGATGAATCTCAACGCTTCGGCTTGAATTCATTCAAGGGACTTGGCGGCAGCTATGCGATTGCCGGCTATTTGTGTGAGCAGGCGGGGATTCCTATGGATCAAAACGCATTTGCTAAACTTTGTTCGCCGGAGATAAAGAATTTGCTGGGTCAAAAAACGTTCATTACCGCAACTGACGGAAACCACGGGCGCGGTGTAGCCTGGGCCGCAAAGCAGATGGGGCACCGTGCGGTGGTTTACATGCCGGCAGGAACTGTCAGGGAGCGTGTTGATAAGATTCAAAAGCTTGGTGCAAGCGCTTTGGTCCTTCAATGCAATTATGATGATGCTGTGCGCTGTGCCGCACGGGATGCCGAGAAAAACGGATGGATTTTGGTTCAGGATACCGCGTGGGCCGGATACGAAGCGATCCCGAAGCGTATCATGGAGGGCTACACTACCTTGGCCGGCGAAATTGAAGATCAGCTTAACGGCCTGAGACCGACGCACCTGTTCTTACAGGCGGGTGTGGGAAGTATGGCAGGGGCAGTCGCAGCGTACTTTTCATCGCACTGGAAAAATGAATGCCCGACAATCGTTGTTGTAGAGTCCGATCAGGCTGACTGCCATTTCCGTACAGCGTCAGCTAATGACGGAAAGCTCCATTTCGTCACGGGGAGCATGAACAGCATGATGGCGGGCTTGTGCTGCGGGGAAGTAAATCCGGTCAGCTGGGAGATTTTGCGGCAATGCACAGCTGCCTTTATATCCTGCAGCGATGAAGATTCAGCTTCCGGTATGAGACTTTTGGGCCATCCGGCAGCCGGAGACCCGGTTGTCGTCTCCGGCGAATCAGGGGCGGTCACTATGGGAGCACTTGCGGAATTGATGAAGAATCCCGCATATACAAAGCAGCGGGATTTGCTGAAATTAAACCGAGATTCCCGCATTTTACTGATCAGCACGGAGGGCGCAACCGACGAAGAAAACTACGAACGTATTATGAAGCAATAAGATTACGTTGATACAGGCAGTTCAACCACTGTTCCCAAAAAATAAGCGTGCGAATCATCGCACGCTTAAAATATATTATTTAATTATAAATTTCCGGTAGCGTACATTGCGGCGGTGAGGGCGACGACGGGGGCTGTCTCACAGCGGAGAATGCGCTCTCCCATCGAACAGATGTGCAGCCCGACTATCCTTGCAAGATCCGCCTCAAACGGGGCAAAGCCGCCTTCGGGGCCGGTGATGATTGCCGCGGTTTTTACGGATGCATTGGCCTCCAGAACGGTGTTGAGAGCCTCGCGCTCACCGGTCTCGTACATGAATAGACCGAGATCCTTCTTTACTGCCGCGTCAAAAGCATCTGCCAGCTCCCCAGCCCAGCCGACGTGGGGAATGATGCCGCGCCCGGACTGCTTCGCGGCCTCCTCGGCGATGCGCTGCCAGCGTTCCAGCTTCTTTTCCTCGTTGCCGAACTTTGCGATGCAGCGGGAGGAGGAGAAGAAAAGTATCTCATAAGCGCCGGCCTCGACGCATTTTTGTATGATATAATCTGTCTTGTCACCTTTGGGGAGACCGCACAGCACGGTCACATTTACGTTAGGCTCTGCCGGGCAGCGGACGACTTCCAGAACCTCAGCTTCGACCTGCTCCTTATCCGCCTTGACAAGACGGCACTTGTAATCCGTGCCCTGACCGTCGCATATAATCATGTCCTCACCGGGACGCATGCGCAGCACATGCACATGCTCCGCATCGCGGCCCTTCATGATGGCCATGCCGCCCAATATATTTGTTCCGGCCATAAAGAATCTTGGCATAACAATCCTCCTGTAGCTCATACAGCAATCAGCATTACTTTTATCGGCATTATCTCACATATTGCGCCTTATTTCAAGCCCGCATCGACAGCTTTCTCTTGACCGTTCGCAATTTTGCTTTATAATATTATTAATTATTTTATTCACCGCTCGATAACGAAAACCGTCGCGGACGGTTTGATTATATTTTGATTATATACTAAGATGTTCAAGGAGAGACATGCTATGCCGACTACATGGAATCGTTCCCCGGAGGATTTTCACAAGATATACACTGCCAACACCGATGCCTTTTACCGCCTCGGCGGTATATCTCTGGCAAAAAAGCTCGATGAGTTTATGACGGTCTGCGCTCTGAGACTGTGGAGCTTCAGCGGCAGCGTCACGCAGCGGCATGTGGATCTCGCCAATGAGCTCTACTCGCGCAATCAGCCAAAGCCCAGCTGGATGCTCTGGGGACTGACGAGCGCCGTATGCACGAGTGACCCGTTCCTCGCACCGGCCTTCTTTTCCGATATAGTCGATGCGGACGTGAAGAAGGGGACCACGGTCTCGCGCACGTTTATCCGCATGTTCACCAATATTATGCTCTATCTTGCAGCGGCGGATGACGATGTCTCTATCGCCGAGGCCGAGTATATTACGACCGGCATTGACGGGCTTGACGCGATATGCAATGCCTATGGTGTTTCAAAAGGACAAGGTGGCTTGAACCCGCTCGACTATATTACCAGCAGTGAGCCAAGCTTTAAAGATAAAAACCCCGCCTCTGACATACAGATGCCGAAGGCCGCCGGAGAGCAGGCGGCAGAAGCTGACAAAGCCGCAGAGGAGGAGCAGGAGAAGCCAAATTTTGAAGAGCTTATGGCGCAGCTTGATTCTCTGGTCGGACTTGAAAACGTCAAGAAGGACGTAAAGAATCTTATAAACCTTGTGAAGATACGCCGTCTGCGTCAGGAGAACGATCTGCCCGTTCCGCCGATGAGCCTGCACATGGTTTTCCTCGGCAATCCCGGTACCGGCAAGACCACCGTGGCGCGCCTTATAAGCGGGCTGTACGCATCTATCGGCGTGCTGAGCAAGGGGCAGCTTATAGAAGTCGACCGCTCCGGCCTCGTGGCGGGCTATGTCGGACAGACGGCATTGAAAACGCAGGAGGTTATCAAGTCCGCACTCGGCGGCGTGCTGTTCATAGACGAGGCCTATTCCCTCGCATCCGGCGGAGACAACGATTTCGGCCGCGAGGCGATAGAGACGATTCTCAAGGCAATGGAGGATCACCGCGATGATCTCATTGTCGTTGTTGCCGGATATACCGAGCCGATGGAGCAGTTCATGAATTCCAACCCCGGCCTTGAATCCCGCTTCAACAAGCGCTTCTTCTTTGCCGACTATAACGGAGAGCAGCTGCTCGCCATATTCCGCTCACAGTGCAAGAAGAACAGCTACACGCTCACTCCCGAAGCGGAGGAGGCCGCAAAGGTAATGTTCGATGAGCTCTATGAGAACCGCGACGCCAACTTCGGCAACGGCCGCGATGTGCGCAACCGCTTTGAGGACATGATAATCCGCCAGTCCAACCGCGTGGCGCAGATGGAGGCACCGACCAAAGAGGACCTGATGGCCATACTGCCCGAGGATCTGC
>CAVAPH010000145.1:0-5038 GCA_963590455.1 bacterium
ACAAAATCTTCCGATTGCATATTGTATTTTTTGCAAATCAGCGTATAATGCACAATGCCATATAATAGGATAAACCGATTGCGGTTTTTCGATAAAATTTGGCATTATGAGGAGGATTATTATGAGCAGGACACTTAAGCGCACTTTGTCCGTGGTTCTTGTTGCGCTGATGATGCTCTCTCTCACGGCTGCTGCATTTGCAGACGGCGCAGAGGGCACAGACAACTCTGCAGCTCAGACCGAGAATGGCACTCCAGTCGGAACTGAGACAAGCGACAACGAGGGGACCAACGGCAGCGAAGAGACCAATGGCGGGACCGGCAGCGAGCCCACTGGGAATGAGGGCAGCAGCGAGGAGACCGACAACAAGTCTGAGACTTCAGAGGGCGGCGAGACTGAAACCGAGGTCAAAGATGAGACCAAGGGTGAAGGCACCAACACCGAAGAAACCAAGTCCGAAGCTGCTGCAGCTTTTGAGGCGGCAGTCAAGGCAATCACGCTTCCCGAGAACGAGGAAGATCTCACCGATGAGGTAAAGGCTGATCTGAACAGCAAGCTCGAGGCAGCCTATAATCTTTACGACGCACTCAGCGATGAGGAAAAGGCCTCTGTCGCTGATGCGAAGGCGACACTCGACGGCATAAACGAGAAGCTCAACCCTGCGGATGCAGCTAACGAGACAGTATACGTCGCTTATGTTGACTCCACCGGCGAGAGGTACGAGACTCTTGCGGAGGCAATCGCTGCAACCGCAGAAACCGACACCGTCAAAATTCTTATTCCGGGCACATACTCCGTATACAAACAGGATATCGGACAGGTTGCAAATAAATCCCTGACCTTTGTCGGCACCGGTACGAGCAGCACAACATGGATTGTCGGCGCAGAGGTTCCCCGCGAGGGCTATGTGGGCGAATATGACAGTGATTACAGCTTCCAGGACTGCAACAGTCTGACCTTCAAGAACATGACTCTGCAGTACGGCAGCAAGTATTACCTCGGCTTCAGCCATGTCGGTAATTTCAACGTTGACAGCTGTGTTGTAAACGGACAGATTACCTACGGCGGCAAGTACACTGCAACTTATACAAACACCGTTTTCAATGCACCCGGCGCAGATTATTCTCTCTGGTCTGTTGAGCCTGACCAGTCCATCACCTTCTCCGGCTGCACATTCAACTGCGCTGGCAAGGTGCTCGATATCTATAAGCATTATAAAGCAGAGGTCGGCGGAACAATAACCGTTAATTTCAGCAACTGCACCGTTATTTCCAGCAAACCGAACAAGACCGTACTTAATATAAAGGACGGCTCTGAAGGCAAGGCAGACTGGGTTATCAACTTCAGCGGCACAAATACCGTAACCGGGCTTGATTCCGACTCCACGACCTGCTCCAAGCTCTTCATGGTCAATCAGGTCGGTGCTGAGGGCGGCCCGTACTTCACGACTGTCAATATCGACGGCACCACAGTCTGGCAGAAGGGTGCAATGGTAGCACACGCTATCGACTGCACCAATGACAAGTACACCGACGGTTATAAGTACAACGATTTCACCACCACGTACAGCGACTGGCAGACCGATCCTGAAACTCAGGAAGTCTTCCGCACCTACAAGAAGACCTGCAACATCTGCGGCTACAGCGAGGAAGGCAAGGAATACAAGCTCTCACTCAGCTTTGACGCAAACGGTGGCACCGGCACTATGGCAGATCAGGCCGGCGCAGCAGGTGAGAAGATCACCCTTACAACCAACAGCTTCACCAAGGAAAATTACAAGTTCATCGGCTGGAACACTGCCAAGGATGGCACCGGCACAGCATATGCCGACGGCGCTGACTTCACATTCGGCACTGAAGACGTCACGCTTTATGCGCAGTGGGAGCAGCTCTACACCGTGACCTACACTGACGGCAACAACGGCAAGACCTTCAAGGATCAGGTTTACACCGGCCTTTCTAAGGGCGATGCAACTCCCGGCTTTGTCGGCAATATCACCCGCTGGGGCTACACCTTCACCGGCTGGAGTCCCGCAGTCACTGACACCGTAACCGGCAGCGTCACATACACTGCATGCTGGAAGTACACCGGCATCTGGCCGTACGATCCTTCAAAGGGTCCTCAGACCGGCGATGACAGCAACCTCGCACTCTGGGCAGTTCTGATGCTAACCGCAGGCGCAGCCGCTGCAGGCACCGTGATCTACGGCAAGAAAAAGCAGAACAGCAAGTAATATAAAAATTCAAACCTGATTTCGCAGCCCCTTGCGGATTAATTGCAAACCGCAAGGGGCTGTATTTTTGCATGCGTGCAGGAAGCAAAAGGCATGATTAATACCGGATACTTCACGCTCAATATGCAGCAGCGGCAGGATCATTTGACCCTGCCGCTTAAAATTTATGCTTTTTATGTTTGTTATTCTTCAGATTCTGCGGGCTTAACCTTTACGAGTACGCGCTCAACTCGGCGTCCGTCCATTGACAGCACGGTAACGGTGAGGTTTTCGTATTCAAAGCTGTCGCCCACCTTCGGGAAGCCGCCGAACATCTCTATTGTCCAGCCGCCCACGGTGCTGCTCTCGGCCTCAAAATCATTCTCGTTGATGCCGACGAGCTCCAGAAAGTCTGAGATTATCATCGAGCCGTCAAGCTCATATTCACTCTCCGTGTGCTGCACGACTTCGGGCTCTACGATGTCACTCTCGTCCCAGATATCGCCGACTATCTGCTCAAGTACATCCTCCATAGATACCACGCCCAGCGTCCCGCCGTATTCGTCGGAAACTATCGCCAGATGCTGCTTTGCCTTGCGCAGAGTGCTCAGCACTGCGGGGAGCTTCATGGTCTTGTACACATAGCAGGCCGGCATGAGCAGCTTGCGGATATCCGCGCGGCCGCCGTCCGTCAATGCCTTAAGAAAATGGTTGAGATACAGCACGCCTATAACATTATCTATGCTGCCCTCGTAGACAGGAAGCCTTGTATACGGCGCCTCCTCGACTATGGAGAGAATATCGTCCCAGTCATCGTCTATGTCTATGGCCTGCACGTCAACTCGCGCGGTCATAACCTCGAAAGCTGAGGTCTCCGCAAAATCTATCGCGGCCTGAACAAGCTCTGACTGATCCTCGTCGAGAACATCCTCGTCCTCGGCAGTCTCTATGATGGACTGCAGCTCCTCCACGGCCTCGTCGGGCGTATCCTCGTCCTCACCGTGCATTTTGCTCGTGATCAGATTTATCAGTGACACTACTATCCAAATCAGCGGATAGAAGATTATCATCATGCCGCGTACAGCGTAGGAGTTGCGCAGGGCCATTTTCGTCGCGTTCTGCTTTGCGGTTATCTTCGGGATGGTTTCGCCGAAGATGATAACAAGAACCGTAATCGCGGCGGTAGAGACCCACGCATAATCATCGCTGCCCGTGATAAGAATCACTGCAACTGACGCCAGTGACGACGCAGAAATATTGACAAGGTTGTTTCCGATTAATATTGCCGAGAGTGCGTCATCAAAATGCTGTGTAATATATGCCGCGACGCCGGCACGCTTGTCTCCGTCGTCGCGCAGGTTTTCAAGGCGCATGGTGCTGCAGGATGAGAAAGCCATTTCCGATGCGGAGCAGAAATTAGACAGGCACAGGCACAGGAAAATTCCTGCGAGCGCAAGATATATCGTCACTGCGTCTCACCCCCTTCTGCCTTTTCCTCTTCGGGAGCGCGGCTGACCTTCAGCTTAAGTATGCGGTTGTGATCCATCTCTGCCACGCTGATGCGCAGACCGTCAAAGCTGAAGCTGTCACCGGGCTTCGGAATGGATGTGAACTGCTCATAGGCCCACTCGCCCATGAGAGTGTTGATAAGCTCCTCCTCGCCCTCGTCTATGCCGAAAAGCTCCAGCACATCCGATACGGACTGATCCGCGTCAACCAGATAGCTGCCGTCGGGCAGGCTGACAATCGGTTCCTCCACAACGTCCTCTTCGTCCCAGATTTCGCCGACAAGCTCTTCAAGTATATCCTCAACCGTGACAATACCCAGAGTGCCGCCGTAATTATCCGTGACAACTGCAATGTTGAGCTTGCGCTTTGACATTGTGGGCAGAAGCTCATCTATTTTTGTGCTGTGGTGGACAAAATATGCCTCGTCGAGCAGCGGGCGGATTTCCAGCCTGTCGCCCAGACGCAGGTAAGCCTTTATGAATTTGCGGATTTGAAGGATGCCGATTATATTGTCGATGCTGCCCTCATACACAGGCAGGCGGCTGTGCGGCTGATCCTTAATGTATGCCAGAATGTCGCTGTGGCTGCTTGAAATATCAATTGCCGCGACATCCACGCGCGGAGTAAGCACGCTCTCAACCGTCACGTCACCGAACTGCAGTGCGGAGGAAATGAGATCCCCCTGCTCCTCGTTGAGAGTGCCCTCTTCCGTCATGTCCTCTATAATATCGTATATCTCGTCTTCCGTAACGGAGGTCTCCGCCTCGGCGTTTACAAGCTTTGCCGCACCCTGTCCTATAGCGGTCAGAAGTGCAGATATCGGCTTGAAAATCTTCATGAAGAAGATAAGCCCTCCGCTGCAGAGCTTTGCAAAGCGCTCCGGATACTTCTTTGCGATGCTCTTGGGGAGCATTTCGCCCGCAAAGAAGACCACTATCGTGGTGATAATCGTACTCAGCGAGACCCAGGAGAGCCCCCAGAGCCTTGTGACTGCCACCGTGACAATGCTTGCGATGGAGATATGTACTATGTTTGTGCCAATGAGAATAGTGCTGATTGCCCGATCAAAGTTGTCCATTACGTACAGCGCCTGCTTCGCCTTTGCGTCACCGCGTTCTGCCGCAGCCTTCATTTTTGCACGTGAGGCCGAGGCCACGGAGGTCTCCGTGACTGCAAAGTATATCGCGAAAAGCAGCAAAATTACAGCTGCAATCCACGGTGCAAGATCCGGCGCTGCCTGAGGCAATCGACTGCCGTCATCCATATTAGGATACCCAACTCCTTTATGATAAATTAAAATACAGTATAGCATACGCC
>CAVAPH010000146.1:0-4933 GCA_963590455.1 bacterium
TTTTTCACACGGAGGTAATGATATGGCAGCTTCATTTGTAGACAAGGCCAGAATCAGCATCCATGCGGGCAAGGGCGGCGACGGGGCCGTCGCATTTCACAGAGAAAAATATGTCGCGGCCGGCGGACCTGACGGCGGTGATGGCGGACGCGGCGGTAATATAGTTTTTACTGTAGACGACAATATGTCTACGCTTATGGACTTTCGCTATAAACGCAAATATACTGCCGGCAACGGCGCAAACGGTATGGGCAAGCGTTGCTACGGTAAGGATGGCGAGACGCTGTATATCCGCGTACCGCGCGGCACCATTGTAAGGGACACGGAAACCGGAGCGATAATGCACGATATGTCCACTGGTGAGGACTGGATTGCGGCAAAAGGCGGACGCGGCGGTTGGGGTAACATGCATTTTGCAACACCTACCCGTCAAGTCCCGCGTTTTTCAAAGCCAGGACTTCCAGGCGAGAGCCATGATATTACGCTCGAGCTTAAACTTTTGGCTGATGTAGGTCTGGTGGGCTTCCCGAATGTCGGCAAGTCGACGCTCCTCTCTGTCGTGAGTAAGGCTCATCCTAAAATAGCGAATTATCACTTTACCACGCTTTTCCCGAATCTCGGCGTTGTATATGTAGACGAGGGTGTTTCATTCGTCATGGCCGATATTCCGGGCATAATTGAGGGCGCATCAGAGGGCGCAGGGCTCGGTCATGATTTTCTACGCCATATTGACAGATGCAGACTCCTTGTTCACCTTGTCGATGTTTCCGGCTCGGAAGGCCGCGATCCCGTCGCGGATTTTGACGCAATCAATGCGGAACTGAGCGAATACAGTCCGGAACTTGCATCACGCCCACAGATTGTTGCGGCAAATAAATGCGATCTTGTAGAAGAGGGAAGCGACAATATAGAGCGCCTTCGCGCGCACGTTGAAGAACTTGGATATGAGTTTTATCAGATGAGCGCAGTTACGCATGAGGGCACGAGAGAGCTTGTAAAAGAATGTGCACATCGTCTGACTGAGCTTCCGCCAATGCTGAGCTATGAAGCCGATTATGTCCCGCCGGAGCCGGTAATTGACACGTCCTCAGGTCTTGACATACAGCACTTTGACGATATGTGGATTGTTGAAGGTCCATGGCTGCAGAAGCTCGTTGCAACCATTAATTTTGAAGACTATGAGAGCCGCATGTACTTCGACCGTGTGCTTCGCGAATCTGGAGTATACGAACGCATGGAGCAGATGGGCGTCAGGGACGGCGACACAGTCAGCATGTATGACCTGATGTTTGAGTATAAAGACTGAATTAAAGCGATCAACCGAAATGGTTGGTCGCTTTAAACATGATTGAGCATTTAAGTCAATCGGCTTAGTCTTGAATTGGCAACAAATATTGTGTATAATGCAGACGTATGAAAAATAAAGTTTTTAATCAAAAGCGAGTGACGCTTTATGCCGTTATGACAGCTTTTTGCATGACGGCAATATTTTACTTCTCATCGCAGAATGGCTGTGCGTCGCAGGAAATGAGCGACGGGCTGCTGGCTGAAATCAAAGAAATCATTGAGATGCTTCCCGAATTGACAGGTGAGGGAGCAGAGCACGACATAAGGAAATACGCGCATATTGCAGAGTTTTTCGGGCTCGGTCTGAGTGCCTCACTGCTTATACATGAGCTTATCAGAAAAGTGAGACACTGCGTATTATATTCTGCATCTGCGGCGTGGTTATGCTGCTTTATTTATGCCTGTATGGATGAGCTGCATCAGTATTTTGTCCCGGGAAGATCCTCACAATTTACTGATGTTTTGGTGGATTCCTGTGGTTTTACGTTAGGTATTGCGATTACCGTGGCAATTATCTGCATTATGAGAAATATCAAGGGGAGAAAGAGCAATGGCTAAGCACCTTCCTCAAAAGGATACAACAAGCAGGCATTTGAAAACTCCGGAGAAAAAGCCCGCACGCCAGCGGTCGTCAGATCTGCGTATCTCAGTGCGTGAACATCCTGATATGGGGCTGACAAAGAGAAATATTATCGAGTGCGCAGCATCAACGGCATTGTTTGTTGCGGCCTGTGTTATTAAATCAGAAGGCTGGATTTCGCTTGCGGTCTTTGCAGTACCGTTTCTTGCAGCCTTTTATACTGTACTGATGCGGGCAATTGAGGAAATCTCTGCACGGGATTTTCTTGATGACAGCATTATAGTGATAATAGCCTCCGTGGCAGCCTTCGTCATAAGTGATTTCAAAGCTGGAGCGGCAATAATGGTCGCGTATCGACTGACTAAACTGCTGGAAGCGCTTTCTGCCGACGTATGCAAGAAAATGTATGCAAAGATGCGCAAAAGCCTCCCAGACAGCATAACTGTTGAAACAGACACGGGAGTTGAACTCAAAGCACCGCAACAGGTCTCCGAAGGTGAAATTTTCTCCGTAGAGCCTGGTGAGACGATTGCGCTGGATGGTGTCGTGATTGATGGAATGAGTGCACTTGATGCATCACCGCTTACGGCAACAGATGAAAACTTTACCGTCACTGTCGGTGACAGAGTCATATCCGGCTGTATCAATACTGATGCCACAATACGTGTACGTGCTGAAAAAATCTATGCGGAATCCACGGCGGCACGCATATGCGAGATGCTTGAAAATGCCCAGAAATATAAATCTGATTTCGAAAAAAAGATTGAGAAGCTTGTAAGATACTACCTGCCTGTAATTCTTGTAGCGACACTTTTAATTGCTGTCATTCCTTCAGTAATTTCAGGAGAGTGGCGGAAATGGATAGGGCGCGCCGTTATACTTCTTGTTCTGTCCGGAACCGGAATGCTGACATCGGCGTCATCGATTGCTTATCTCGGCTGTGTTGCTGTTTGTGCTAAGAACGGTATAGTGATAAAAGGTACACGTTTTATTGAGGCCGCAGCAAAAGTGAAAACTATGGTCTTTAACAAGACTGCCACGCTCACTGATGGGCACTATTCCGTAATTGATGCCGTCCCTAAAAGCATGTCAGACTATGAGCTGATTCATATTGCGGCAGCAGGGGAGCAGTATTCAGACCATCCCATTGGACGTGCGATTTGTGCTGCCTGCGGTGCATTTGAAAAAGAGCCGCGAGAAAATGTGAAGACAGAGATAATCCCCGGAAAAGGTATTAGTACAGTGGTGCGCGGAACACATATTTATGTCGGCAATGCGGCACTTTTGGAGGAGCACGGCATTCATTGCGATATCCCCAAACGTGGAGGCGCTGCCATACACGTTGCGAAGAACGATGTCTACTGCGGTTATATTCTCGTCTCTGAAAAAATCCGGGAGGGCGCATTTGATATTCTTGAGGAACTGCGGGCTTCCGGCGTAAAAAACACGGTACTGCTGACTGGCGATGTCCGTTCCGTTGCACGCCCGGTTGCGTCATCTCTGAATTTTGAAATGGTCAAGTCCGAACTGACTCAGGAGAGCAAGGTATCGGCTGTAGAATATCTGCTTGCGACAAAACCTGAACGTTCAACACTTGCAGTTGTCAGCGATAAGGCAAACGATGCATCATCGCTTGAGAGGGCAGATGTAGGAATATCCCTTGCAAGCTTAGGCTCGGATGCTGCCTTGAATTCTGCCGATGTGATGATAATGGGCGATGACCTGAAACGTTTGCCGTTTGCAGTTAAATGTGCAAAGCTTGCATACAGCACGGTGCAGCAGAATGTATTCGGATTTGCTGTTTTGAGACTGCTCATGATTATCCTTGGCCTTACAGGGACGATTACAATATTTGCGGCGGTGATCGCAGATCTGATTATATCTATTCTTTTGCTCGGAAATTCTTATCGTACGGTATATAATAAATATTAAATCAAGGAGGAATGAACATGAATAAAACTATTGAAGACCTGAAAACCAGACGCAGCAACCGCAAGTACAAGGATACGCAGATCACAAGGGAAGAACTTGACACTGTCTTGGAAGCAGGTAAGTGCGCGCCGTCCGCCAAAGGCCTTCAGTCGCCTATAATTATTGCGATACAGGACAAGGAAACGCGTGATTATCTGTCAAAACTCAATGCGCAGTTCACAACGGCATCCGGAGATCCGTTTTACGGTGCACCGACCGTGCTCGTTGTGTTGGCAGATGCATCAAACCCAAATGCTGTCCCTGACGGCAGCCTCGTTATGGGAAATCTCTTAAATGCCGCACACGCAATCGGACTCGGCTCCTGTTGGATTAATCGCGCTCGCGAGGTTTTCAACACCGAAGAAGGCAAAGCACTTTTGAAAAAATGGGGTGTTGCCGGTGAATATATAGGTATCGGCAACTGCATACTCGGATATCCGGCAGACGATCCTAAGCCGCATCCCTGCAAAGAAAACTACGTTTATTATGTCCTCTGAAACGCATGAACACATACGATTTCGATAAGACTATATACGTTGAAGACAGCTCAGTTTGCTTTTATAAGTATTGTCTTACACATTATCCGAAAGCAATATGGCGCACTGTTCCCAAATCCGTTGTTGTGGCGATTAAATACGCACTCGGAAAAATAGACACAAAGATACTCAAAGAGCAGCTTTTTTCTTTTCTTTCGTATATGGATGACATCGACGCTGCAATTGAGCAATTTTGGAATGAACGGTTTGACGGCGTCGGAGATTGGTACCTGAAGCAGCGCCGTGATGATGATATTATAATTTCCGCATCTCCTGAATTTGTTGTTGCTCCCGCGGCAAAGAGATTGGGAGTTCAGCTCATAGCTACGCCGATGGATAAGAGAACCGGAAAGATAAACGGTTTAAACTGCCACGACAGCGAAAAGGTCCGCAGATTCCGGGAAGAGTACCCAGGAGCCCATACGGAGTGCTTTTATTCAGATTCACTCACTGATACACCTATGGCTGAAATAGCGGACAAGGCGTTTCTCGTTGACCA
>CAVAPH010000147.1:0-4783 GCA_963590455.1 bacterium
GAGGACGAGCGAAAATATCTTTTTGCAGGATTTTTTCATATCTCCGCCTCCTTATGCCGCAGTGGGGGTGACGCCCCAAGCTTCTTTTACTGCGCCTGCAGGATTGCTCTGCACTGCGGTTGCGAGAATCTCAACCGAGAGCTTATACTCAGGATTGGCCGGGAGGGTTACGCTGCAGTTGAGCAGACTTCCCGTCGTGGTGCCGTTTGGAGCAACGGGAGTAAGATAGTAGAAATAACCGTCTGTTCCCTTAGTCCATGTGCTGTTCGGGTTCTCCGTGATCGTGTAGCTGTAGCCATCCGGGACGGAGGCGACTATATTGCCTTCTGCATCCTCCCAGTTGACAACGTAGGTTGCGCGTATATACGCATCGGTGGTGCCGGTATTCTTAATCTGCACATTGCTCTTTGAATTTGCAGTGACGTCCTCGAGCACGGTGCAGGAAACCTTGGCGTATTCGAAGCTGTTGGTGACGGCATCGGTGTCGTCAACGAGGTAGGCAACTGTTGTGCCGACGGCAACGCCGACTATAAGGATGAGTGCTGCAAGGAGGATAAAAGATCTTTTCATGCGCGGCTTTTTGCGGCCGCTGTTACTGACGTGTGATCCCTGATACATGAATGCTGCCCCCTTCCTTAACCAAAGATGTTATTCGCATACGCGTCGCCGCCGAGCCATTTGGCGTTGCTGCGGGTGTTCGTGAATGCAACTGTGTTGGTCTGTGTCGGCAGTATGCTTATCGACTGCGCACCTGTACCCGTGTATCGCCAGCTCCAGCCGGTCTGCTCGGTGACGGTGTAGGTGCCGACCTTGAGACCCTTGATGGTGACGGAGCCGTTGCCGTTTATAGCCACTGTTGCGCTGTAGCCGTCGGGGCCGGTCACGTTGAAGATAAAGCTCTGGTTCTCGTCAATGCTCTCGCAGCCGGACTTTGTGATGGTGAGATCTGCAACGTCATACTCAAACTTTGCGTAATATGTCGCCGCCTCATAGCCCATGACCTTTTCGGCGTCCGTGCCGTAGTTCTTCGTCTTGCCCGGGGTCAGCTTATTGCTTGTATCAACCCAGCTTTCGTCAACGGGCTGGGTGCACGCCTCATCCTTATACCAACCGACAAACTTGAAGTTCTCATTTGCCGTCGGAGCTGAGCCTGTGACCTCGCCGTTTATAACCTTGACCGTGTTTTCCTGATAATTATCAAGTGTGCCGCAGCTCTCCACGGGGCCGACAACCTGATACTTGATATCAACGGTCTGCTCGGTGTAGTAGAAGGTTCTGACATTGATGACTGCCGTCTCGCCAGCTTCAACTGCTATCGTTATCGCCTGATTCTCGGCGGAGACGAGAGTGTAGCCGGGGACCGACTTTGCGGACTGGGTCACCTGCTTCTGATATCTCGCGCTGCCGGTGACGGAATCAGCAATTTCTTCCTTTGTGTCCTGATCGACAAATCTGAACTCGTAGGGGTACTCTATGCGGTCATAGTAGAGCTCAAGCTTCAGGCCCTCTGCGGTCAACTTGCCGCTTGACGTGCTCTTTGTCTCGTTATACTTAAAGCCCGGGATCGTGAGAGCATCTTCCGAATACTCTTCGCCGATTACGCCGTTCAGGTTCGTGCTGCTCTGATACTCGGTGTATCCGTCACCCTCGATGTTCTGAATGTAGTGGACGACCTGAACAGGTGCGTGCACCTCATCCTTGACGTACCAGAAGGTGATAACATTGCTCTCATCGTCTGCCGAGAGGACAAGCTGCTTCTGGTAGGCGTCCGGTGCGTAGCCGTTAATCTGCTTGAAGGTCTCGGTCACAACGGCATTGCTTGTCTCTTCGGTCTTGGCGGTTGCAAGCTCTGCTCCCGTATCCTTATCGAGATATCTGACCGTATACTTGACCTTTTCTTTTGCCACGTAAACGAACGTATATTCATTCTGGCTCAGATCATCTATGCTGAGGGTGAGGGAATGGCTGCCGGTCTGAGGGAAGTATCCGCTCTGGTAGCCGGTATTAAGCTCTGTTCCGGTCTTGGCATTGAAGGTCTTTGTCGTGCCGGCAAGGCCGCTGCCGGTGGTCGGCTCCGCGATTACGGTGCCGTCCTCAAGCACATAGTTAATCGTGTAGCTCATCAGCTTGTTGGAGCTCCACTTGGCGTAAAGGTTCAAATCACGGTTTACCGGCATGGAGAAGTTAAACGCCTTCTCGTTTCCGCTCTCGTCGGTGTAGAACCAGCCGATGAAGGTATATTCGCCGTTAGTGGGATCACTCGGGGGATTTTCCACAGCAGAGCCGTGAGATACCGTCCATGTGCCGAGCTCTGCCTCGCCCTTATCCAGTGCATCCTTTGTCTGATAGGTCTTGACCGTGTGGGTGACGGGGACCCATTTTGCGTAAAGGATAACATCCGCGGCAGGCATTGTCATCGTGTCGAGATTTGCCTCTGACCCGTCATAGCAGCCCGCGGTAGTGTACCAGCCGGCAAACTCATAAGCGCCCTTTTCAAGCGTAGTCGGGTAGTCGGGAGTGAAGTCATAACTCTTAAGCGGTGCCTCGTACTTGACGCTGCCGCCCTTGCCGGAGATCACGCCGTTGTAGTTATAGAACTGCAGATTGTAGCTGTTGCGGGTGTAGCAAAGGTAGTTATTTGTGTTTATGCCACTTGTTTCACCACCTTTAGCCATCTTATCAAAAGAAGGATCCGACCAGTACTGCGTAAAACCGGCAATATCGTGAAACTCTTCGGTGTAGGTTAAAACACCGCTCTTCTCTATATTAATTGTTTTATAAAGCTTAAAACTCTTTCCGTCGTGGGTATATGTACCAGTCTCGCCATCAAGCGTCTCTACATAGTAATAGATTGTTGCTCCTGACTCACTGCCATGCTTACTAAAAGTTATATTCTCGCCAGGCATTGTATCTATACTGCCCAAATATGTACCTGCCTTAAAAGTCTCGCAGCCTTCCGGAACTGTCCACCATATTGTTTCATTTCCGTCTTTAATCGGGAAATTACTGTGGATGTCTGCGCCGTACTTTGCTGTGATTTTTAGAGCATAGCATGAACTGCTGTGCGTATGCTCTTCAAGTCCAAGTTTGCAGCAAGAATCTCTATGATACCAATGATTCCATCTTGTTCCACCATACTTGCAGCAGGAGTCGCTATGAGTATGCTCCGTTTTGGTGCATATCAAATCTGATCCTGCTCCCACAAACGTCAGCGTATACGTATTTCTCGTATAATAGACGTTCAGGACGGTGGAGTTGTCGCCTTCTACAGTGACGGTTTCGGCTTTGGCGGAGTTGTAGGTGAAGTGCGTGTCATCGCGGTCGTCGAAGCTTGTGTCTTTGTAATCGCCGCTGCTCACTTCTGTGCCGGGCTTGACGTTGCTGACCTTGATGCTGCCTGCGGAGCTGTAGTCTGTATCATCGGCGTTCTCATACCAGAAAACCACGGTGAAGGTGCTCTCGGTGCCGGCAGTCCAGTTCGCATTATACGTCACGCTCTGGGCGGGCATGGTGGCGGGGATTGTGCCGTCCCAGCCGGAGAAGGTGTAGCCGGCTTTGGTGGGGGTGCCGACGGAGATGGGGGCGCCGTAGCGGGCGTAGATCGGCTCAACTCCGTAACCGCCGTTGAGGTTGAAGTTCATGAGGTAATAATAGCGGTCGTAATAGATATTGATTTCCGTGCTGCCGTCTGCGGCGATCTTGGTGCTGGTATCGTACAGCAGTGCATAGAAGCCCTCATAGCTCTTTGCGAGGCCCTCTCCTGCCGCGGACTCGGTGTAACCCTTCTTTGTCTCGGTTGCAACCAAGGTATACTCGTCATTGGAGATGTTCTGCTGCCAGTGCTTGACGGTGTAATTAACCTCTGCGGGCTTGTAGGTGACGGTATACGTTGTTGCACCGGACGCATTGACTTCAACGGTTTCCTTATCCGGAGTATAGCCGACGACGATAGGGCTCTTTATCGTCTGCTGGTAGCTGCTGCCGACGGCGACGGTTGCGGTCCACGGGTTTGCCGCCTGTGTGCCGTTTTCGTATACGTAATTTATAACTATATTATATGTTGTGGGTGCAGCTGTGGGTACGGGTGTTGCTGTCGCGTCATTGCTTTCGCCGTCGCCTTGAATTTCAGTGCCGTCTCCGTTTACGGCGGCATCGTCATCGAGTGCGGCGGGATCCGCGGCGTAGGCTGCATCGACATCGACGGATGCAGCGCTGAGTGCGGCGTCATACTCCACCGCGGCGACAACTGCCGTATCAGCCTCGGTGACTGCAGCGGCGGAACCTGTCGTAACAGCGTCGGTGACGGGTTTTGCAGGCTCGGTTACGGTGCCGGCTGCGGGGGCGTTGTCCTTATTCTCAAGCACAGCGTCGACAATCTGGACGGTGACGTTGTTGCTGGTGTCGCCGTCAGAGAGCTTGCAGCGGATAACCGCCTTCCCCTCGGCATCGAGGAGGTTTGCAAGCATGGCATAGCTGAGCTCTATCTTCTCGTTCTGCTCCTCGGCGACTATGTTCGCCCAGACGTCATCAGAGACACGGATCTGCCACTGATAATCGCCGCTGCCGGAGCCGAGTGCCTTGAGCTCTATCTTCTCGTTCGCAGGAAGCTTGACCTCGCTTACCGGGTCTTCACCGGAGTAAACCTGCAGTGTAACACCGGTGGAGAATGCGGCAGGCGCGAGGGAGAACACCATAACGGCGCAGAGAAGGAGCGCAATCAGTTTCTTTTTCATTTGCTCTCCCCTCCTTATGCTTTGGGCCAGCCGGTGGCGGCGGTGGCGGA
>CAVAPH010000148.1:0-2014 GCA_963590455.1 bacterium
GTCGCTGGTATGCCCGACAGGATTTGAACCTGCGACCTTCGGAGTCGGAGTCCGACGCTCTATCCAGCTGAGCTACGGGCACATGTAAGTTATATTATAGCAACTCAGACCATTTTTGTCAAATATTCGGGCATAATATATTTCAAAATCACATTAGTCAAAATGCTGTAAAATTGAGCTGAAAATTGACGGATTCGAAAAGAAAATACGCCAAAATTCACTTTATGCACAAAAACGATGCTTGAAAATTGTTGAACTTGTGGTATAATAAGACCGTAAATAAATAGAGCAATCGACACTAAATGTCACTCACTCATTGTCGGACGAGCGAGGGGCATATTTTTTATGTCTGCATGGTTGCCGTAATTTCAGGAGGTTATTATGCCACACAGCAAAAAAGAAGCAATTTGTCTCAGCCTAATTATGAGTTTTATTATGATTTACGTTATGGCAGCTCTCAATGAGTGTGTCAAGAGCGCTGCATTTACTGCCGAAGCCTGGATCGTCTCACTTCAGCGTCTTCCCCTCGGCTTTATCGTAGGCATTATCTGCGATATGGCGATCTGCACTCCGCTTTCCAGAAAGCTCGTTGCAGCTGTCACCGATGATAACGACAAGGAGTGCTTCAAGGTCCTTATTCTCCGCTTCAGCATGGTCGTTCTCATGACCGTTGCAATGACCATTTTCTCCTGCATAGTCACATGGGAATCCGCAGCAGGTGCAATCGCAAGCTTTTTCAAGTATCTGCCCTATAACTTCACCATCGCGCTCCCCATTCAGATGCTCATCGTTGCGCCGCTCTCTCTCAAGTGCGCCCGCGCAATCTGCAGCAGCAGACAGCCCGTAAAGACCTGAGAAAATAAAATCTAAAAAGAGGGCTCCCCCCGGATAATACTTCCGGGAGGAGCATTTTGCGTACTTAATCAATTCACAACGTGTACGGGATGACCTTCAAGAAATGCGCTGATATTTTGTGCAGTAATATCAACTATGCGCTGTCTGCTCTCTTTCGAAAGCCAGCTTATATGCGGTGTGATGAAGCAGTGCGGCGCCGTGAGCAGTGGATTGTCAGATGAGATAGGCTCTTTCTCCACAACGTCGAGACCCGCGGCGTAGACCTTGCCGCTGCGCAGTGCCTCTGCCAGATCTGCCGATTTTATCAGAGAGCCGCGGCCGTTGTTTATTATAATCACGCCGTCCTTCATCTTTGAGATGCTCTCGCGGTTAATTAATCCGGCACTCTCAGCGCCTCCGGGCAGATGCAGAGATATAACATCTGCGCGTGCATAAAGCTCGTCAAGCGTAACGTACTCCGCGATGGCTTCGCCTTCGGCACAGCGGCTGCGGTTATAGGCGATAACGTTCATACCTAAAGCCTTGGCAACACGCCCTACTGCGCGCCCTATATTGCCGAATCCGATAACGCCCATCGTTTTGCCCGCAAGCTCAATCAGCCTGTGATCACCGTCGCGCGCTCCGTCTGCACCTGCACCGTGCCAGCGGCCGGAATGGACTGCGTCGGAATAGAACGAAACCTGACCGCAAATTTCAAGCAGCAGTGATATTGCATACTGTGAAACCGAATACGTGCCGTAGCCGGCGGCATTTGAAACCGGAATATTGCGGGCGCGTGCTGCCTCAATCTCCACTCCGTCATATCCTGTTGCGGTGAGTGTCACATATTTGAGATTGGGGCAGGCGGAAATCAAACCCTTGACCATGTTCGGTGTGTCGCTTACGATTATATCGGCGTCACCCACGCGTTCTAATAATTCCGACAAACTCTCGGAGTCCTCGTGATAAACACTCAATTCGCCGAATTCCCTCAGTGAGTCCCAGCTTATATCGCCGAAATTCATATAGCTGTCATTTAATACGCAAATTTTCATTACAGACCTCTTATCAGATATAATCACGCATTCAGCAATGCAGCCGCAGCGGAGCCGGGGAGCGTTGTCTCACGGCTGACACGCAAAATGGCGTGCTTGCCGAGCTTTGCCTCTGCATACTCTTT
>CAVAPH010000148.1:2331-4711 GCA_963590455.1 bacterium
CGGCGGCGCACAGCATCAGCCGCCCGAGCTCACCGAGATATACCCCGGAGGTCAGCTTTTCCATGATCTTTTCGCCGCAGTTATGGCTCTCTCTGTCGAGTATGACGTCAAAATCACCCTGGGGGATGCCGTCGTACAAGCCGGACTCGAGATTAATAAGTATGCTCTCGTCGCTATCAATGCCGAGCTTGCCTATACGGCGATAGGGGAGGGCACAGCAGGTATTGGTGCCGGTGCCGCTAATCTGACCGATAAAGCCGCTGTACGCGCTCTTGTCTATCGTGCAGGAGGAGCCGAGAAGAGCCGCCACTGTGTCGTTGAGAATAAATACGCGCTTGCCTGTAACTCCGCGCCGTGCGAGCTCCGCCGTCAGTGATGCGCCGATAAGCTGCCCCGAGGAGCCGGTTATTACGACCTCCTTGTCTATGCGGCGGACGAGACCGTCAATCTCCGGCGTGATATCTGCGTTATATGAAAAGCAAAAACCGATGAGCTCTGTTTTGTCCATGAGCGGCATGATGTTGTCCGCAACAAAGGCGATAAACTCCTCCCATGTCGCGCTCTTGTCTATGCCGGGCATCTTGTGCTTGCTGACGTGATCCAATGTGTAGCTGCCGTTTGCAAAGGTGACAAGGCCGCTGCGGAAATTCGTCCCGCCTGCGTCGATTACAGCCGCCGGAACGCCCTGAGGTATATCTCCGCCGAATTTTATATAAGTCGGTATCATCGGCATTGAGCTTTTCTCACCCGCAAGCCCGTGCTCCATATCCTCGCGCATCTTTACGGCATATTCTGCAGGGTCAAAATCAGCCGTCATTCCGTGCCTGCGCATAAATTCAAGTGCCTTTTTGCTCTCCATGTTGTCTGCCCCCGTGATTTATTTATTATAAGACTAAGACCGGCGGCAGATACCGCCGGCCTGTATGTGCTTTTCCGGATTATTTATTCGTGTTCGGCGCTGCGGATGTCTTTGCCGCGGCAGGCTGTGCGTCTTTGACGGTTTCAATAACGCCCTCTGCAAGACCGGCAATGCCCTGAATCTCGCTGGGAATGATTATCTTGGTGGCTCTGCCGTTTGCTGCGGCGGAGAATGCCTCGAGCGACTTCAGACGGAGCACGGCTTCACTTGGAGCAGCCTCGTTTATCAGCTTAATGCCCTCGGCAGTTGCACGCTGCACCTTGAGTATTGCCTCGGCTTCGCCTTCCGCCTCAAGAATCTGCTGCTGCTTCTTTGCATCCGCACGGAGTATTGCGGATTCCTTTTCGCCCTCTGCCTCAAGAATTGCAGCGCGCTTTTCACCCTCGGCGCGGAGTATTGCCTCGCGGCGTTCGCGCTCTGCCTTCATCTGCTTCTCCATCGCGTTCTGGATCTCTTTCGGCGGGAGAATATTCTTAAGCTCAACGCGGTTGACCTTGATGCCCCAGGGGTCGGTTGCCTCATCGAGAATCGTGCGCATCTTGGTGTTTATAATATCGCGGCTGGTCAGGCACTGGTCAAGCTCCAGATCGCCGATAATATTGCGCAGGGTAGTAGCAGAGAGATTTTCGATTGCAACCATGGGCTGCTCAATGCCATAGGTGTAGAGCTTAGGATCGGTTATCTGGAAGTAGATAACTGTGTCTATCTGCATGGTTACGTTGTCCTTCGTGATAACTGGCTGGGGCGGGAAATCCGCAACCTGCTCCTTGAGAGAAACAACTTTAGCCACACGCTCAATAAACGGAACCTTAAGGTGAATGCCGACGTTCCATGTTGTCTTGTATGCGCCGAGACGCTCCACCACGTACGCCTTTGCCTGCTGTACTACGCGGATATTCCGCACGAGAATCACTAGTACCAGAACAATAAGAATGATTAAAAACGGCATATCTTTCTCCTATCCGCCGCTGTGCGGCATTTAATTACTTGTTTACGATGAGCTTAACGCCCTCTATCCTGACTGCTTTGACTACCTCGCCTGCGCCATAGTGCTCGTCTTCATTTTCAGCACGCGCTGTCCATATCTTGCCCTCAATTTTTACGGCACCGGTTCCTTCAAGATTGTTTATATCCTCCGTAACGAGACAATCCTTGCCTATAAGCGCATCGGAGTTTGTCGGCTGAACGCGTGAATTGACATACTTTTGTGCCAGCGGTCTAGTCAGGCACAGCGTCGCGATTGACACAACGAGAAACCAGACGATCTGCAGCCACAAGGGTGCCTTAAACAGAGCCGAGATAAGCGCGGCGAGCGCACCTATGGCAAACCATATCGACACCAGCCCTGGAATTGCGGCCTCTATTATCAGCAGCACAATCATTGCAATCAGCCACACAAGCGCCATGTTTACCGGAATAATTACGCCTGCCATTGCACACGCCTCCTTTTGGCAGAAAATA
>CAVAPH010000149.1:0-4709 GCA_963590455.1 bacterium
AAAACCCTTGATATACGGGGCTTTTCCGGTTTGTCGTAATTATACCGTAGTGGCAATCGTTTGCTTGACAACAGTAAAAGCATTTTTAATCGGGTCAAGAACTGAAGCAGTATCTTCTTTCACTTGAACTTTTTTCTTGGCCTCTGCAGTGTAGATTTTATAAGCTTTGACGATTTCGGTGGCCCATTTCTTCTCAGCTGATCGATTTTGAAAAGTATAATATTTCTCAAAGGAATTGAAATATACTTCGAGCCTTGAAGCACCGTCAGCAGATTTGCCAACGAGTACGTTGGGTTTGCCGTTTGAATTCTTTATTTCAGAGAAAGAAAATTTCGCGGAGCTTTTATCATTTCCCCAAAAGTCCCTATTGATTTGTATGAGACCTTGGCTTGTTAGCACAAGTGTAACGGAGCCAGATGCAGAGTCGCGTACATGAGCATCTTGCATGATAACAACTTCGTCAGATTCTAAGTTGAGTTTAGCTATTCCCATCAAAAGCTTCCCCCATTATCGAAGCAGAATAATTTCGCTTCATTATAGCATATCGCAACACGTTATTCTATGTGATTTGATAAAAATTATGCAGCATTTACCCGCATTTTTGGGGGATTGACAGAGACGGAGGAGAGTGTTATCTTATCCGAGTAACCGAAAAGACCGGATTTCACGGGGACACGGGGATTATGAGCTGAAAAAGTTCTGAAATCCGGATAAAAGTCTTTTCTAGGTGATATATAATTAACGAAAGCAAAAGGAGGGGTTCGCATGAACGGGGAAACACGCCCGGCGCATGACAGGAGCACAATAATCAAGACGGCCTTTATAAAGGCTCTGCCGATAATATGCAGCTATGTCTTTATTGCGCTGGCCTACGGAATGACCATGGAGGAGAGCGGCTTCGGCTGGCTCTACTCGATGATAATAAGCATGTTTATCTATACGGGCGCATATCAGTTCGTGCTCGTCACCTTCCTTGCAAGCGGCACGCCGATACTCACCGTGGCCCTGACGGCACTTTTGATGAACAGCAGGCAGAGCTTCTACAGCATTACGTTCCTCAATGATTTCAAGCAGATGGGACGCAGAAAGCTCTACATGATCCATACGCTGACGGATGAGACCTACGCCGTCAACTGCACTCTTGACGCAGAGCCGGTTGAGGAGAGACACGAGCTGATGTTCTGGGTCGCCGTGATGAGTTGGTTCAGTTGGTGGGTCGCCTCGCTGCTGGGCGGCGTTATCGGACAGCTTATACCGATGCAGCTTGACGGCATCGATTTTTGCATGACCGCGCTTTTCGTGATAATCTTCATCGACCAGTGGGAGAAGGCGGCAAAGCACATTCCGGCAATCACCGGGCTTTCCGTGGGTGTTATCTGCCTTGTAATATTCGGCGCGAGCAGCTTTATGCTTCCGGCACTGCTGATTACGTCGGCCATCCTCATTGCGCTTGAGGGGAGAGGAGCGAAGGCATGAATACAAGCTATACACTGCTCGCCATTGTCGTGAGCGCATTGATAACCTTTGCACTGCGCGCTCTGCCCTTTGTGGCATTCCGCGGAGAGAGAAGCATGCCCGCATGGCTTGACCGCCTCGGGAAAACTCTGCCGAGCGCGATTATGGCGGTGCTCATTGTCTACTGCCTCAAGGGCGCGGCGTCCGACCTCGGCGGCACCGGAGTGCGGCAGCTTATCGCGGTGGCGGTTGTCGTTGTCAGCTACAAGCTGCGCCACAGCACTTTCCTGAGCATTATACTCGGCACCGGCGCTTATATGGCACTCGTGCACTTCTTCGCGTGAGCGGGGGATATATTAAATGACTGAGATAAGTCTTGAACAGTTCGACGCGCTGACGGAGGGGAGCTTTCACCTGCTCGATATGCGCGCGGAGGACGATATGACCTACGGCACGATACCAGGCGCCGTGCATTTTGACGCGGAGGGTATGGAGAATAACCTGCCGGAGCGGGACGGGAAAACCCTCGTCATATTCTGCAAGCGCGGGCTTTTGAGCGTGGATGTCGCCGGGAGACTGGCAGAGCTGGGCTATGACGCAGTGTCACTTGAGGGCGGCTATCTCGGGTGGCTGATGCGCGAAATAAAACGGGACGAGGAACAGGAAATCTGTCAAAGGGCGGAGGAGAGCATTATGAAGCGCTTCCGGCGGCAGACATGGACGCGCTTTACAAAGGCAATAAAAGAGTATCAGCTCATAAGCCCCGGGGACAGAATTGCCGTGTGCATATCAGGCGGAAAGGACTCCATGCTCATGGCGAAGCTCTTTCAGGAGCTCTCACGGCACAGTAAGTTCCCGTTTGAGGTGAAATATCTTGTGATGGATCCGGGCTACAGTCCGGAAAACCGGCGCGTCATAGAGGAAAACGCCAGACGCCTTAACGTACCGATAGAGATCTTTGAGTCGGACATCTTCGAGGCAGTTTATACCGTGGACAAGTCGCCCTGCTATCTCTGCGCACGCATGCGGAGAGGGCATCTTTACACTTATGCGAAAGAGCTCGGCTGTAATAAAATCGCGCTGGGGCATCACTACGACGATGTGATAGAGACCATACTAATGGGCATGCTCTACGGGGCGCAGGTGCAGACAATGATGCCAAAGCTCAAGAGCACGAACTTCCCCGGGATGGAGCTTATCCGCCCCATGTATCTCATACGCGAGGACGATATAAAGGCCTGGCGCGATTATAATAACCTGCACTTTATCCAATGCGCCTGCAGATTTACCGACAGCTGCATCAGCTGCGGCAGCCCCGTGCGCTCAAAGCGGGCGGAGGTCAAGGCGCTTATTCGCACGCTGAAGGAGACGAACCCCGAGGTCGAGGCGCATATTTTCAGAAGCGTTGAGAACGTCAACATCAACACCGTGATCGCCTATAAGCAAAACGGCGTACGCAAAACCTTTCTTGACTGGTATGATGAGTGCGATGGAGTCGGGACAGGTGCAGAGGAGTAAAAATTATATATTAATACTAACGGCTGCGGAGAAAATTACTCTGCAGCCGAATTTTTATGCAAAAATCTCTGTAACGTCCCCGAAAAGTGCGTGTATACAAAGACACAGAGATAAAAAACACGCAACTCGGGAAGGGAGAAATAAAAAATGACTAAACGAACTGTATCAAAGGTGCTTGTTGTATGCATGATTCTTACGGCAATGTTCACGTTTGCCGGCTGCAGCGCAACGGATTTGGCATCGGCCGCGCTCAAGCGAGGCGATCTTGAAAAGGCAATCGAGCTGTACGAGGAGAAAATCGAAGGCGATTACGAGACGCAGGAAGAGTTCGCAGAGGCAGGCAATGCGTATCTTGACGAGGTGTACGAGAAGCTCAACAACGGGAAGATCACTGCAGATGAGGCCCGTGCGATAGCACAGAATTATAACTCGTTTACGGCAGACTATTACTTCATGGACAGAGCACGGGAAATAAACCGGCTTGCGGATTCCAAGGATTATTTTGAGCAGGCAGAAGAGTATATGACCGGTGAGAATCCCGATTACTTCTCAGCTATTGATTATTATCTCTGGGTCATCGAAGGCGATTCCAATTATGCCACGGCGCAGCAGCGTGCTCAGGAGGCATATGACAAGTTTGTTGATTACGCAATTTCAGTAGCCGAAACATATGTAGGCGGTCAGGACTACTCAACAGCCATTGAAATCCTGGACGAGGCGGCGTATGCGCTTTCAGATTTCGGCATTAATTCCAGTGATAAGCTTGACGAAAAGTGCGAAGAGTATGCACAGGCAAAGGAAGAAGCAGAGATAAATGAATATATCGACGCTGCAAACAGTGATATAGAGAACGGAGATTATTATACAGCTATCGAAAGAATGCGCGGGGCTATGTGCGCATGGCCTGACAACAGCAGGGTAGCCGAAGCATTCCAGAACGTGCAGCGAAGCCTGGTAAACTATGCACTTGACGAAGCCGCAAATCTGTTCACAACAAACGGAGATTACACCAGCGCGATGTCCGCCGTTGAGTCTGCGGCCGGCAGCATAGACGACGAGAACATGAAGAACCTGCTTGCCGAGGCCTATAATTACTATAAATCCTTTGTGCCGGTGCCGCTCGGAGAGAAGAGCACATATTACGATGACTGTGACGATATAGTGTACAGAGCTAACGGCTACGGCAAATACGACAGAACGGACAATATAGGAAACGAGTACGATTCGGCATACTGGATCAAGGACGATGCGGATTCCTACGCGGTATATAACGTCTCCGACTACGACTATCTTGTCTGCACCGCCTATGTCCCGGCAAGATATAAAAACTTCAGCTGCGGCTGTGTGAATTTCTCGCTTGACGGCAGCCTTGCCTATCAGACTGCGCAGATGGGTGTCGGCTCATACCCGGAGCAGGTAACTCTTTCACTCAACGGCGCTACAGAGCTGAAGATCAGCTACTCCAATCTTGAAAAGCACAGAGAGGACAACTTCTCCCTCCTTGAGTATACACGCTGCAACCTCGGCAACGCATATCTCTGCAGATCCACCGACGGCGCAGCAGCCTTCACTCAGCGTGCGTAAATATAATAATTATAAATTATAAACAGAAAGGGAATTTACCTATGAAAAACGACGGTATATGTACATGGAAAAGGCTCTTAAAAAGCTGCCTGACTCTCATGCTCGCAGCGGTCATGCTCTTTCAGATTGTGCCAACCGAGGCGAGCGCGGCG
>CAVAPH010000150.1:0-4628 GCA_963590455.1 bacterium
AATACAGTATTCTGTTTCTGAATGTTTCGAAGTTTCTGACGCCGAAGCAGACGCGCTTTAGAACCTTGGTCCTGTTGTTGCAGCCTTCCGTGAAGCCGTTTGTGTAGGGGACATCAAAGCCGTTTTATATTTTTGTAGTTCTAAACTAAATGCTGGGGTAACCATCGAGAAGGATAGGCTGCACCCAACATTTTTTATTGCGAAAGCGAAAAATAAAATTAGAGCATAACAAGAAAATCTTTTTTATATTGCAAGGAGAAAAATTCATAAAAAACCCACTTTGGTCAAAAGTAACAAAAAAATACGAAAACAATCAAACGGCAAAAGCAATATTACTATTTGTATAGGCTAAAATGAGTTCACATAATTCGAAAATATAACCTATATATAGTTGATAGCGCCGCATATGCATTCTAAATATAGCGACAAAGTCACTGAAACAAGGTGTTCTTCTAATAGCGAAGTATAGTAGTTTACATAACGCTGTTGACATAATATCTCGACATAATCAACAAAAATGATATATTTTATTTAAAATACTTGATTACATTTAAAAATTGTATTATATTATTTGCACACGGGAATTATGTAAATTTGATTATTATTTGCAATATTATTGTCACATTTTTGCGGAAGGAGGGTTGTGTAGTGCTTAATTCCGAGTGCCTCAGTGTATTTAATAAATACCTTACGGATGTAAAGAAATGCTCACAAAACACCCTCTGTTCGTATATGCGTGATGCTCGACAATTTGGAGATTATATCGAAACCCATACATCACACGATATTTCAACTGCAAATGAAAACGAACTCGAGGAGTATGTCAAATGGCTTAAGGGTAACGGGAAATCGGTTGCCACTGTATCCAGAGCAATTGCTTCTCTAAAGTGTTTGTATACCGTTCTGTGCGATAACGGACTCGTGAGCGAAAATCCAACAAAAACCCTTACTCCCGACAAGAGCGAACATAAGCTTCCGCAAATTTTAACAAGTAAAGAAGTAGATCTTTTGCTTGAACAGCCTTCGTGCACAGACGCAAAGGGATATCGCGACAAAGCAATGCTTGAGCTTCTTTATGCAACCGGAATTCGAGTAAGTGAGCTTATTGCACTCAACATAAATGATATTAATACATCTGCTGGTGTCCTGAGATGTGCCACTAATACCGATAAAGAAAGACTTATACCTCTCTATTCAACTGCAATTAAAGCCCTTAATGAATACATAGAGTTTGTTCGACCGCAGATGATTGCGCTGCCGACTGAGCAGGCCCTTTTCGTTAATATCAGTGGCGAACGTATGTCGCGCCAGGGATTTTGGAAAATAATAAAATCATATCAGCAGAAAGCCCATATAGAAAAGACGATAACTCCGCATACTTTGCGCCATTCATTTGCTGCGCACCTTCTTGAAAACGGAGCTGATTTGCATTCAATTCAGGAAATGCTTGGACATTCAGACATTTCATCTACTCAGGTTTATTCTCAGCTGGTAAAGAAACAGCTTAAAGACGTTTATAACAAGGCTCATCCAAGAGCTCATAACTGATTTTAAGTTTGAAGAGAACAAACAAATGGCATAACAAAAGACCGACGGATCAAAGATGATTCGTCGGTCTTTTTGCTTGGCACCCCCGGCGAGACTCGAACTCACTACCTTGCGCTTAGGAGGCGCACGCTCTATCCTGGTGAGCTACGGAGGCACAGTGGTTGTATTTTACTCTATCAGCTTTTAAATGTCAACTATGCTTATTTTCTTAATTTTTTGTTATGTCTATTGACTTTATTTCAAAAAAAGTTGATAATCTAACCATTATACAAATTTTATAGGAGAAGTATTGAATGCTCAAACTTAAAGGTATAACAAAGGATTATTCTGTCGGCGATGAGACAGTTCACGCTCTTAAAGGCATAGATCTTGAGTTCAGGAAGTCAGAGTTTGTTGCAGTCCTCGGTCATTCCGGCTGCGGTAAAACTACATTACTTAATATTATCGGAGGCCTGGATCAATATACAAGCGGAGATTTAATAATAAACGGTCGCTCAACAAAAGAATATACTGACAGAGATTGGGATACATACAGGAATCACTCAATAGGCTTTGTTTTTCAGTCATATAATCTTATTCCTCATCAAACGGTTCTTGCTAATGTTGAATTAGCGCTTACGCTTTCCGGCGTAGATAAGGCAGAGCGGCGTGCGCGAGCGATAAGTGCTTTGGAGCAAGTAGGATTAGGGGATCAGCTCGGAAAGAAGCCAAATCAAATGTCCGGCGGTCAGATGCAGCGTGTAGCTATTGCAAGAGCCCTTGTAAATGACCCTGACATTTTGCTTGCCGATGAGCCTACCGGTGCCCTCGACTCTGAAACCAGCATTCAGATCATGGAGATACTCAAGGAGATATCCAAAAATAAGCTTATTATAATGGTTACGCATAATCCTGAGCTTGCTGATAATTACGCTTCTCGTATTATACGACTTAAGGATGGACTGATAACAGGGGATACCATGCCTTACTCAGCACAGGATAGAGTTGTATCTGATATAAATCAACGAAAGACTGCAATGAGCTATATCACAGCGCTGTCACTTTCACTTAACAACCTTATGACAAAAAAAGGGCGTACAATACTGACGGCATTTGCGGGAAGTATCGGTATAATCGGCATCGCACTCATACTTTCAATTTCCACCGGAGTAAATAATTACATCGACAGAGTTCAGGAAGATACTCTCTCATCATATCCGATATCTATACAAGCCGAATCGGTAGACATGTCATCTCTTATGACTACACTTATGGGCATAAATTCCGAAAATGCCGAAGAAAAGCACGATAAAGATGCTGTTTACGGAAACACCATAATGTATGAATTGATGAACGCCATGACAAGCACTGAGGTGCAAGAGAATAACCTTTCCGACCTTAAAGTTTTCCTTGATGAGCAGATGTCAAAGGACTCGAAACTTAGTCAGAATGCATCTAATATTCAGTATACATATAATTTACCGATGAATTTATATACAAAGGACTCTGACGGTAAAATTATAAAATCAGATGTAATGAGCCTGATGAGTCAGATGCGCGCCGGCGTTATCGGTGAAGAGGCTGAAGCATCTGTAAGTCAGTCTATGGACAGTATGTTTTCATCTTCGGGCGTAAGCAGTACGCAGAGCCAATTTGTTGTGTGGCAGGAAATGCTTCCGGGTGAAGATGATGAAATGATAAGCCCAATGCTGCGAAATCAATATGAAGTGCTTTACGGCAATTGGCCGCAGAACTACGATGAAGTTGTTTTAATAGTCGATGAGAACAACGAAGTTTCGGATATGGTTCTGTATGCACTAGGCCTTAAATCGTCAAGTGAAATGCTTTCGGCTATGACCGGATACATGACAGGGGAAGAGGTCGATACCTCAACTGTTGAGAGTTGGAGTTATGCGGATGTTTGCAGCAAGACCTTCAGCCTTATTCTCCCTGCAGACTGCTGGCAAAAGGATTCTTCCACAGGTGAATATAAGGACATCAGCAGTGATGAGCTTGGACTTAAAACACTGTATTCAAACGGTATCCAGCTTAAAATAGTCGGTGTAGTTCGTCAAAGTGCAGATGCTGTCAGCGGCATGATGAGCGGAGCTATAGGTTACACAAATGCTTTGACTAAATATGTTGTTGAGCAGACTGCACAAAAAGAACTTGTGAAGCAGCAAATGGAAAATCCTCAGTATGACATCTTCACAGGACTGCCTTTTAAGGACACAGATAAGACACTGACAGCAGAGGAGATAAAGACGGCTGTTGAAAATTATATTTCCGGCCTTGATGAAGCTAAGAAAGCCGAGCTGTATATTTCATATATGTCAATCGCTTCGGATTCATATATAAATTCTATGATTGATGAACAGCTCAGCGGAGTTTCCCGCGAGGATATCGAAAAACAGGTAGCAGAGAGTTATCCTGAATACACAGATATGCTTAGTGCCATGGACGACGATACTTTGTTCGGATATATGCGCGAGATGATGACAGAGCAGATAAAAACGGCATATGCCGAAGAGGTTAAGTCGCAAATGGCTCAACTTTCGACATCAGCATTAGCAGAAGCTCTCGATAATTGCTACTTTACAGATGAAGGCTACGAATTAATATATAATGATCTCATGCCGGAAACATTTTCAGACTCAAGCTACGAAAAGAACCTGAGCAAGTTGGGATATGTTGATTTGAATTCCCCATCCGGTATTAACATCTATGTTTCGACTTTCGCAGCAAAGGATGCAGTAGCGGAAGTTATAGATGAGTATAATTCAACTGTTGATGCAGATGACCAGATAAGTTATACAGATTATGTCGCGCTTATAATGAGCTCTGTCACCACCATAATAAATGTCATATCCTATGTGCTCATTGCGTTCGTTGCCATAAGTCTTATTGTCTCAAGCATAATGATAGGCATCATAACATATATCAGTGTCCTTGAAAGAACGAAAGAGATAGGTATACTTCGTGCTATAGGTGCATCAAAGAAAGATATCTCACGTGTTTTCAACGCCGAAACAATCATAGTCGGTTTCGCTGCTGGATTGATTGGCATACTTGCGACTGTACTGCTGTGTATCCCAATAAAT
>CAVAPH010000151.1:0-4536 GCA_963590455.1 bacterium
CCTCGGCGCCGTACGCAACACGATAATACTTGCGCTCAGCGCTGCGGTTATCTCTGCAATAATGGGCACAGCCGCCGCTGTCGGCATAAATAAGCTCAGAAATCGCGCACTGCATGCTGCGATGGACACTGTCACGAATATTCCGATGATAAATCCGGATATCATCACCGGTATTTCGCTGATGCTTATGTTTGTGTTCGTCGGCCGTCTTTTCGGCGCAGCAACCAGTCTGAGCTTCTGGACAATGCTCATTGCACATGTCACCTTCTGCCTGCCATATGTCATTCTTCAGGTTCTGCCGAAACTAAAGCAGATGGACAAGGCACTGCCCGAGGCTGCAATGGATCTCGGCTGCACTCCGCTGCAGGCATTTCTGAAAGTTGAGATACCGGAGATCATGCCCGGCATAGTCACGGGCTTTATCATGGCCTTCACACTCTCACTCGATGACTTTGTTATAAGCTACTTTACATCCGGCAATGGATTTGAGACTCTGCCCATACGCATCTACAGCATGACAAAGAAAACAGTCACACCAAAGATGTACGCCCTTGCCACTATAATATTCTTTGTTATCCTTGCGCTGCTGATACTCACGAATCTTATTGATGATGATTCAAAGCCGAAGCAGGAAAAGGCAAAGCAGAAACGCGAGAGCAAACGATCCGAGCGCATTGCTGCAGGTGTCATCGGCGGAGCGCTTGTTGCAGCAGGCATTGCAGTTCTCGTTTTTTCCGGTGAGAGCACAGAGGTTCTCAACGTGTACAACTGGGGCGAGTATATCTCCGACGGTTCTGACGACACACTTGATACGATTAAGTATTTTGAGGAGTGGTACGAGGAAAACTACGGCAAGAAGGTCAAGGTGAATTACACCACCTTTGCAAGCAACGAGGATATGTACGCTAAGCTCTCCAGCGGTGCTGTCAGCTTTGATATTGTCATTCCCTCGGATTACATGATCGCACGTATGCGCGAGGAAGGCATGCTTCTCCCACTCAATTACGACAACATCCCGAATTACAGCTACATTGACGACAGCTTCCGCGGACTGTATTACGACCCTGACAACGAATACACCGTTCCGTATACCTACGGCGTCATCGGCATTATATATAACGCCGCAGTTGTAGACGAGTCTGACGCAAACGACTGGGATCTCATGTGGAACGAGAAATATTCCGGCAACATTCTTCAGTTCAACAATTCCCGCGATGCTTTCGGTACTGCACAATACAAGCTCGGTTTGGATGTCAACAGCACTGATCACAGCGAATGGGAGCTTGCGCTTGAAGAATTGAAGGCTCAGTCTCCGCTGGTTAAGAGCTATGTTATGGATGAAATCTATAATATGATGGAATCCGGTGAAGCTGCTGTTGCAGCATATTACGCAGGCGACTATTTCACCATGCTTGATGCGCAGGCAGACGGTGTGGATCTGCGTTTCTATTACCCGGAGCGGACAAACTATTTTGTCGACGCAATGTGCATACCGAGCTGCTGCCAGAACAAAGAGCTGGCTGAGATATTTATAAATTATATGCTCTCAGCTGAGCCCGCCATTGCAAATGCTGAGTATATCAGCTACGCCTCGCCAAACTCTATTGTCTATAACGATGAGAGTTATATAGAAGATATGGGCGAAGAGGCAATGGAGATTCTGTATCCCGAGATAGAAGATTTCGCCACACTTTACAATGCTTATGCCTACCGCAGTCTCGATTCTGAGATGCTTGACTATGTCAACACACTCTGGGAGACGCTGAAAATAAGCTGATTAATATTATTTGCGCCCCGTCAGCCTTTCTGATAAGCTGCCGGGGCGCATTTTTTGCCGTGTATATTGATTTTATCCGCCGATATTCTCCGTGGCGGCAATCTGGCCTTGGATAAGCTTTGCAACGGTATCGGCAAACCAGCCTATTGAAGGGATACGCGTAAGGTTTCGCCCGTAGATTTCTCTGGCACCGGGAAGCTCGGCATCACTGCCTGTGAACACGCAGTACGGATGTATGCCGGATATGCGAAGCGCCGCCGTTTCCGTTCGTGCATCATCAATTCCGCGCTTACCGCCGTAGATTTTACCGCCCGGAATTATGCCGGTGTTCGGTATTTTCTCGTCATCGTTGGGGGTTGCGTCAGATAGGATTATCAAAAGCCTGTTGTCACTGTTGGTATACCGCATCAGCCAGCCCATTGCGCGCATTGCAAGCCCGTCGCGGTTCCATCCGCAGGCAGTATAATTAAATATCAAATCGTTCTTATTAAATTCATTATAATCACGCAGAATCTGCATCACGGTGCAGCCGCTAACGGAGCAAAAGCTTGTCACTCGCGTGGGTATCAGACATCTGCCGAGGCTCTCGGCAATGATATATGCCTGGGTTGACAGCTTCTCCTGCTGGGTGTTTTGAGATGCCGAACCATCCAGCAGAATATCAACACTGAGATTGCTCGGGTCGCAGCGTACTCTGCGCTCAAATATTTTCTCATCATCAAGGGCCGCAGCGCGCCATGCACGAGGTGATGATATTACACCGGCACGTGAAAGACTGTCATCCGTATCCTGACGCAGTAAAATCGTATTCTGCAGCTTTTGCGTGAGCTGCGATATTATCAGGCGGTTTTGGACAAGGTGCGAGTCATAATACTCGCGATTTTTCTTGTGCTGCTCATTAAAACACTTCAAGTCCCACAGCGTTTCGTGGCTCATCTCCCGCTCGCACTTCACACCGCGTGTAAAGTGCAGCCTGCAGGTTTTATGTATGCCGGTGCACAGTTCCCGCTCCGCTTTTGCAAGCTCAGCCGGTGTGAGCATGGACTTTCCGAACACGTCCTCTACATATCGGCGCAGTATCGGTTCGGGAGTTTTCCCCTGCAGGAGTTGAAAGACCTTCTGCGCCTTGCCGAGTGCGCTCCCCTCCTCTGCCGCATCCGTCATCGCCAGCCTGCGCATTGCATCTCTGCCGACAATTCTGCCGGAATTTTTCTTTTTCCCGTTGAAGCTTCTGTCCACCCACGCCGCCCATTGACGGTCTGTCAGGCTTCTTCGCGCACGTCGGAAATATCTGTACAGAATGGCCTCCATCTGCGCGGCAATCTGTTCTTCGGTGAGTTCAGTTGAAAATGTGAGTGCATCGAGGACGGATTTCACCCATTCATCTTCTCCCGGCGAGATGCCAAATGCACGGTGGAACCATGCTGCGCGCAGACTTTCGATGCTGCGATTGTCTGCGCTGCTGATGTTATCAAACTTGTGCGCATACTCATATCTCAACTCATCGAGCACGGGGCGTTCTTCTCTTCCGCGTCTGTAAGCCAATCCTTCAAGACCAAGCCAGAAGAGCTCGCTGTAGAGCTCTCCGTTCGGCTGAGTCTGAAAGCTGTTGAAGAGCGGCTTAAACTTATTGAAATCATACAGCCGGTAGGCAAGGCCTATGACGGTGTTCATATAAAGCTCTGCATCGCCGTCGTCATCATATGCGGCAAATTCCGGTGTTTTACCATAGCTCTGCTCGCTGTTCCAAATCTGATTATCTGCTCTGCGGCTTTGAATATCCTCTTTATTCATAATTAATATCAGGCTCCGAATATCTTTGCTCTGTCCGCGTTCTTTGGTATACGCGCCCAGACGGCGTCTGCTACAAGCTGCCTTTCAAACGGATCAAAGGCCTTGTTGATAATTCCGAGCTTTAGCGCCTGCCCGGAGCTTATGCCCTTTTCTATAAGCTGCAGTGCAGACAGCAGTCCGCGAAGGTCGAGCGCCTTCGTAGATATCTCCGCACTGTCGCATTTTCTGCGCAGATCCTCAAAAAGACCCGCGAATTGATCGACCCACTCGTTTTTAATTGTCGGAAAACCGCGGCGTATAAGCTTCACCAGATTTTCCTGAGATATCACCGGCATATCAATTACGACAAAGCGCGAAACAAGCGCTTCATTTAACTCGCGCGTTCCGGCGTAACCGTAGTTCATGGTGCCGATAAAGCGTGTGGCCGGATCAAGTTTTATTCTCTCATATCCGGGCACATCTATAACACGACGGAAATCAAGCACCGCATGCAATACGGCAAGCGCCTCGTTCTTTGCCATGTTCACCTCATCGAGCACTCCGAAGCCGCCCATGTGCGCACATTGACATATCGGTCCTTCACGGAACATGACCTGTCCGTTTTTAAGAGTATCTGCACCTATAAGCGCGGCGGCATCTACATTTATATACATTGACACATCCCAGCACGGGCGTCCGAACGCAGCAGCGAGATTCTCGGCGAGGACGTTTTTGCCTGTTGCCTTAGGCCCGGCAAGCAGAACATTTTCGCCGCACAGCAATGCTGCCGCTGCGCTTTCCCAGACCTCTTTGCCGTAATAAATATATTGCGGCGCCGGAACACGTGCCCCCGCCTCCGGCGCTGCAGGATATTTATCCCTGAACGCACGTATTTCTTCTATCAAACCACTGTCTATGCCTTCCGCCTCAAGTTCTTTCCATATATCCATATCAATTAGCACCCTCTCAATGTCAAGAATCACACT
>CAVAPH010000152.1:0-3026 GCA_963590455.1 bacterium
TTTTACCCCTTATACATATTCCCGTAATTTGCTTCGATGCACTTGATGACATCGGTGAGGATATCGCATGTGGGGGTTGGGACGCCTACTTTTTTGCCGTAGTCGGATATGGCGCCGGTCAGGCAGGTGACCTCGGTCTCACGCTCGTTGATTACTACATCCTGCGCCATAGAGGGATAATAATCGCTGATGGACTTGAGAACGTTGGAATAGTTATTAACAGTGTAGTCCCAGACGCCCTCGATGCCCAGAGCCTCGGAGACGTCGGCGGCCTCGCGCCAGATTTTCCAGACAAGGTTAATGCCGTTCTCGTTCGCCGCAACGTATTTCACCTTCATTCTGAGTATCGCGCACACGGTGTTGAAGCCGGCGTTGGATGTTGCCTTGCGCCATACATAGGGACGCACGTCGTCATAGTACTTCGGGCCTATGCCGCCCTTTGTAAAGCAGTCCTCAAGATACAGTCCGACCTCATCGGTGCGCGCGCACTTTACGACAGGGCCGAAGAACATATTGTTGCCCGGGAAGGGCTTTGAAATGCACACGCCGGGCTCAGGTAGCTCCGTTCCCATATTCCCGCAGCCGTATATAATGCGGTCCTCCGCAACGTATTTTTTCAGACGCTCATCATTGCCGAGGCCGTTCTGCAGAGAAACAACAACGGTGTCAGGGCCGATGCAGTTGAGGACGCTGCTCATTACGCGATCGGTCTGTGTGGCCTTGACCATGATGATAACGATATCCATGATGCCGATGTTTTCCGCCGTCGCTGCGGTTTTATATCCCTTGAGGAGATATTCGCCGGTGGGGTCCTTCAAGAGCAGACCGTCCTTTGCGACCTTATCCATATGCGCCTTGTAGAGATCTACGAGCGTGATATCATCTGCACCGCCCTTTTTAAGATATGCGGCAAACACGCTTCCGGCAGCGCCGGAGCCTATCATTGCTATTTTCATAATTAATCCTCCTTTTTGCTTGAAAAATCACAAGCAGCCATGTATAATATTAATGCTGTACGCTAACTTGCTTGTACATCAGCTTGGTGTTAGTTTATATATTATTTTAGTTTTAAGCGGGGATATGTCAGTGATCGAAACACAAAAAATCAACAAGAGCTCAATGTCCGACCAGATATATAATATAATAGCCGAGAACATAAGCAAGGGCACCTGGAAAGCCGGGGACAAGCTGCCTTCCGAAAGTGAGCTTGCGGAAAGCTTCGGCGTAAACAGACTTACCGTCCGCGGTGCGCTTCAGAAGCTCAACGCCATGGGTGTGATTGAGACACGCACGGGCAGCGGCAGCTTCGTTGTTGATTTTAATTTTGAAGATTATATACGCGCCGCATCGGCTTTCTACATAAACTCCAATCTCATGCAGGATCTGATAAACTTCAGAATGACCATTGAAATTGAGTGCGTCCACCTTGCAGCCAAAAACGGCACTGAAGAGGAGCTCAAGGAGCTTGAGCGTCTCGCCGTTGAGCATAATAAGATCTACATGTCCTACACCGAGTACGATCATCCGCTGGACGAGGAGTGGATACGCGCCACGACGGCTTCCGATCTCGCATTTCATGAGCAGATCTATAAGATGTCGCATAACCAGTATTTTATATACTCTTTTGCCATGATACACGATGCGCTCTATGATTATATACTGCTGTGTACATCCAAGTGGAAGCCGGAGCATTTTATAAAATACGAACGCCGCGACATTCACTATTTTATTTACGAGTCAATCAGAGATAAAGATGTCGCCCGCTGCATGCAGGACTACAGAACTATGCTCCTCTCCTACTCGACAACCGACGGTTCCATGCCGCCGCTTGAGAGCTGATTATTAATATCATTTTCACCCTTCCGGCATTAAATTTGCCGGAAGGGTTTTTCTTTGCCGTGGAGCAAGCAGATCTGCACGGCCCTTTTGTCGATTATACTTCCTGGTATTTATATTCGCCCTCGAAGCAGATTCTCTTGTCGAATACGGCGCAGAGGATATATGCGACGAATGAAACCACAAATACGGTGTAGATGGGCTGGCCGGCAATTGCGAGCGTGGGAGCGATAAACTTGCAGATTACGAACGCGACGATACCGGAGCCGAACACGATCCAGCCGCTGGACTTTCTGAGAGTCTTGGAGAAGAAGAACACGCCGAACATAAGTATGGTGTAGGGTGCCCATAGAGCAAGGACGCTCATGATAGCGCCGAGGATGCTGGAAACCTGGGTTGCGATGACATATGCGATGACGCTGTATGCGATAATAATCCAGCGGGATGTCTTGACCTGCTTTTCATCGGGCATATCAGGCTTAAAGAAGCGGAGAATAAAGTCGTGCGTCGTCATGGTGGAGAGAGATACCAGAATGCCGGATGCAGTGGAGATGCACGCCGCCATAACGCCTGCAAGCAGGAGGCCGCATACCACAGGGTTGAGTGTCGCGGTGACTGCTGCCATTGACATTGCGGCATTGCCCTCAAGCTCGGGGAAGAAGCCCGCGGCGATAATGCCGAAGATTGCCGAGATAAAGCCGGCGGGGATCATGAGTATTGCGCCGAGAATAAAGCCGTTTCTTGCGGACTTCTCATCCTTTGCGGATATTGCAACCTGAATGGTGCTCGCGGAGGGTGCCGCCTGCAGCATCATGGTCAGGCACCATGCGCAGATGGTTGCCGGGCCCATGCCGGATATAAGATTCCACCAGTGTGAGCCGTCGCCGGATTTGCCGACGGGCAGGGCCGCGTTGATGACCTCAAAGCCGCCGTACTGCTTAACTGCAACAATGCCGCCTACGATGAGACCGACATAGACGAGAAGTATATTGATAACGTTCGTCAGTGCCGTGGACCACATGCCGCCTACAACGGCGATGAAGCAGAGTATGCATATGGAAATTATAAGTCCGAGCTCGTAGCTGACTGCGGGGATAATCGCGTGGAGAATAGTGCCGCCTGCGATGACCTGGAGCGCGACAATCGTGACCTGGGTTACGATCTGGATAACAAGGCCGAGGGTCTGGAAG
>CAVAPH010000152.1:3405-4497 GCA_963590455.1 bacterium
GCCTTTTCTCCCGGGCTGAATTTACATGATTATTTTTATTTTACAGACGCCACAAGCTCCTCAAAGCTGCCGCCCTCCGGCAGTACGCCGAGCTTGGCTGCAAGCCGGCAGAGCTCAGAGGCGAGTGCATCGCTTACTTCCATACCGTTTTCTTTGTTGATCTTAAATTTCTTAAATTCAATTTCGCCGGGCATGAAGATCTCCTTGCAGCCCTCTGCGGGACGGCTGTTCTTCATTACGCGGACATAATCGTCAGCGCGATTTTTAAATTCATCGATGGGCATGAATTTGGAGGGATCTATCATTATCATGCAAAAGCCCGTGTTTTCCGGCTCAAGCTTCTCTGGTGCGCCTATTCCTGTGCCGTAATTTGCGCCGGAGAGGACCGCAGACACGATGTCGACCATGACCGCCAGACCGTAACCCTTGTGCGCTGCGATCGGCAGGACGGTGTAGGCCGCCTTGGAGTCGGTGGTGGGCTTGCCGTTAAAGTCGTTTGCCCAACCTGCGGGCAGCTCCTTGCCCTCGCGTGCGTATGCCTGAATTTTGCCGAATGCAACGCCGCTGGTGGAGATGTCCATAACGATGGGATACTCATTGTTCGTAGGTACGCCGACAACGATGGGGTTTGTACCCAGAAGTCTGTCAGCGCCGCCGTAAGGTGCCATGGACAGATAGGTGTTGCAGCACACAAGGCAGATAACGTCGTTCTTCGCCGCGCGCCAGCCGTAATAAGAGGCACAGCCGATGTTGGAGCTCTGACGGCCTGTGCAGATTGCGATGCCGTGCTCTCTTGCCTTGGGCAGCAGCGCGTCAAAGGCCTTGTTGACGGTTACAACGCCCAGCGCGTTGTCGCAGTCGAGATGCAGCAGGCAGCCCTCGTCCTTGAGAACCTTTACGTTCGGTCTGGGATTATATGCCCCCGTCCCGAACAGCTTGATATACATTGCCAGTCTTGACATACCGTGAGAGTACACACCGGTAAAGTCAGAATGTGTGACAACATCACCGGCAATATCGGCGTCCTCCTCGGACATGCCGCAGGCGTGAAGCAAAGCCTTTGTGAGCTTGCGCTCTTCTTCATAGCTTATT
>CAVAPH010000153.1:0-4490 GCA_963590455.1 bacterium
ACCGCTCACACATCCGTCGGGACTTCGCGGCAGGTGAAGAGTACCACCTGACGGCTGCGGGAAATTTCGCGTAGGAGAGTCATTGCCTGACGCAGTCTCTCCTCATCGAGGTTTACCAGTGCATCGTCGATAATCAGGGGGCAGGCCTCACCGCTCGGCATCGCAAGCTCGCACACGGCAAGCCGCACCGCAAGATACATAAGATCCAGCGTGCCTGCACTGAGATAACCGGACTCACGCGCGACGGCGTCATCCTGGGTCTTTGTGCGTGCGGAAAAATCGCGGTCTATCAGCACGTCGGAGTAGCGCCCGCCGGTCATGAATGACATATACTGTGCCGCAAGCTTGCCCAGCTGAGGTGAAAACCGGCTCTGAAGCTCGGCATCGGCACTGCGCAGGGTTTCGACGGCAAGCGTAATAGCGTCATACTCCTCGTTTAAGCCCTCGTAATCTTCCTCCATGCTCTTGAGCTCGCTTGCAAGCACAAGGGGATCACCGGCCGAGGCAAGCCTGCCGTTCAGCACGGCAATCTGTGAGGAAATGTTCTCAGTGTTCTGCCGTTCCGCCGTAAGCTCACGCCCGAGTTTTGCCGCTTCGGAGCTGCCGCCGGCAAAATCCAGCTCACCGAGCGCCGCAGCCTCAAGCTCCTCCTGACGTGCACATGCTTCGTCATAGAGATCCCGCAGCTTCAGCTCATTTTCCTCCGCCGTAGTGACTGCGTCGCACAGTTCTCTTTGTTCATCCAGCGACCTTCGTATTTCGCCGGCCGATCGCGCTCCGTACCGATCAAGTATCGCGTGCCGTCGCTCCAGCATATCCGCCGCTGATCTTCTCGCCTTCGAATATTGCATCAGCAGTACAACAGCCGCAATGCAGAAAAGCGCTGCAGGCACTATCAGAAACACAGATTGAAAATGCGTGTACAGTGCCGCAGAGAGCACCGCAAGTATAAAGCAGATTACTCCGAACACCGGTGTGGGCTTGTTCTTCCTGTTCGGCTTGAGCTCACTGAGAAGCGCGAGATCTTCCTCAACGCTCTCCTCAGCCTCGTCCATACTCATGCTGCCGAACGGCCCCTGTTTCTGCACGTTCTTGGCCTGCGACAGCTCGGCAAGTGCCGCATCGTGCGCCTCACCCGCCGCCTTGAGTTCTGCGCGGCCGCGGCTCAGCTTATCGAGCGATTCCCGCCTCTGACGTTTGCGGCTCTCCGTGACTGCGGATTCAAGCTGCGCACAGCGCGCCCCGCTCTCGTCAAGTTCGGATTGCAGAGTCTCTATTTTTTCGACGGTTTCTTCCATTGCACTCAGACTGCGCTGCGTGTCGTCCATTTTTGCCTCAAGCTCGGGCAGGTAGCCGCGCCTGTTGAAGCGCCGTTTTCTCTGCCATGCACGAAGTCTCTCGTCTGCCTCCGTGTAGGATGTCTGCTCCTCACCGCTCGCAACGATGGAGCTTATTCGTTTTTCAAGCTCCGGACTCCCCGTCACGCCGACATTGCCCTGCGCGATAAATGCGCTGCGGCAGAAGACATCGCGGCTCACGCCTGTCAGCATCTCTCCGGCGTTTGTGCCGTTAACGCCTTCAACAGGGACATTGCTGTCCGTATATGTCGCGGTAAACTCACGCATCGGCGCGCTTTTCGTTCTTGTCGTGCGTGTAATGGTAATATCAAAATGGTCTGAGGTGAGCTCCATGCTCCCTTCCATCGGGGCACCTGACCACGGAGCATAGCGAAGCTTGTCCGGCATATATCCGGCGCGGCTTCTCTCCGATGAATCTATCCCGTAGAGCATAGCGCGGATGAAAGCGCACCAGGTGGATTTCCCGCTCTCGTTCGGCGCATATATGACGTTTAGCCCGGGATGCAGACTGAGCGTCTCGTTCTCAAGCTTTCCGAAGGAGGCTGTCAGCTTATTGATCTTCATGGCGTACCACCTCCTCGGCATTGTCCAGTGCGGCGAGGCCCCAGCGTGCCGCCTGCTCTATTCGGCTTCGCTCTGATTTGTCCTGCGTGCTCTCATAGCGCTCGTGAAGCTTTTTCAAGAATATTCCGCGCAGGCTGTCTTCCGATGCACGTTCCCATATATTCCGCCGCAGATGCGTGTTGTCACGCAGCTGCAGGTCAAAAAACAGCTCCGCGAGATTTTCATAAAGCTTCCTGAGATCCGGCGCCTGCTCCGTCTCTCCCGTGAGGATTATTCTGTATATATCTCGCACCGTCTCGTCCGGGAGACTGCTGTTAATTGCCAGCAGCGGATCTGTCCCGGTGACATCGACCGTCAGTATCTCATACTTGCGTGCGGCGATGCACACCTGCTCAAGCGTGCAGCCCTCATCATTAAGCTCTACTATGTTTACGAATTTCTCTCCCGTCTCGTCAAAGCCGCGTCCCTCCGGGCAGCCCGGCCACGAATAGCAGACCTTGCCCGCGCGCAGAAGACCGCTGGCTTTGTGGATATGTCCAAGCGCCGCATAATCAACGCCCGAGGCCTCGAGCTGCTCTGTCGTGATCGGGTTATATCGGGAGTCAGGTACACCGACCTCACCGTGCAGGCAGAGAATATCATATACGCCCTCGGTTTTTTCGGCGCTGAAGCCTTCAAGCAGGGAAGCACTGCTCTTCTCGACGAAGCCTGCGCCGTACACTCTGGCGCACAGCTCCGGCAGCTCGACGCATTCTATCTCCGGATGCGTGAATATATGCACATTCTCCGGCAGCTTCAGCCGCATATACGGTGAGCGCGCAGAGCAGTAATCGTGATTGCCTGGTGCGATAAACACGGGAACCGTCATGCTGCGAAGACTTCTCAAAAGCTCCTCACAGGTCTCAAGATAGCTCCCGCCGCCGTCGAGCAGATCGCCGCTGAGCAGCACAAGATCTATCTCTGAACTGCGCACCAGCTCCGCCATTCGCGACAGCAGCGCGCGCTGCTCCGCTCGGCGTATTGCGGCCTTGCCCCGGCTCAGTCCCTCAAAAGGCGAGTCGAGATGCAGATCCGCGGAATGCAGTATCCTCAGCGTTCTCATTTCAGCCTTATCGCCTCCGCCTTAACACACCTGCCGCTCTCCGGGTCAATCTCGAAGATGCAGCCCTCCATCACGCATGGCCCCTTTGCCGACTCATAACGCCGCGGCGGATCGCCCATAAACTTGCCTATGCTCTGCTTCGGGTCAATGCCGAGAACAGAGTTGAGCGGGCCGGTCATGCCGAGGTCCGTAATATATCCCGTGCCGTCCGGCAGCACACAGGCGTCAGAGGTCTGCACATGGGTGTGCGTACCCCAGACCGCGCTCGCCCTGCCGTCAAGCATGAAGCCCATTGCGCGCTTCTCACTCGTGCCCTCCGCGTGAAAGTCAACAAGTATTATCTTCTCCCTGATCTCCGCCATATACCCGTCAGCGATGACGAATGGATTGTCCGTGTTGCTGTCGAGCGTGAAGCGGCCAAGCAGGTTGAGGACGCATACATCGCCGAAAGCTGTCTTGTATACGTTTATGCCCTTACCCGGGCACTGCGGGCCGAAGTTCGCCGGGCGGAGTATCCTGCTGCGCTCCTCAAGATATGGGCGCAGCTCTGTGCGTGTCCATGTGTGATTGCCCAGCGTCACCACATCGGCTCCCGCGCGGAAAAGTGCGTCTGCCTGCTTCGGTGTAATGCCGACAACGTTGGTATTCTCACCGTTTACAACTGTGAACGCGATATTGTTTTCACGCTTAAAATCTTTCAGTCGCCTGTCAAGAAACTCCAGACCCGGCTCGCCGCAGACGTCCCCCACGGCCAGAATTTTTACAGTCATATCTCTCTATCCCCGATTCTGTGATTATAGATCATAATTTTATTTGCTATATTGTACCACACTCTCCGCACCTCAATCAATGGATATAATTATAATTGTGCGATAAATGCGAAAATCAGCCCCCGCCAGGCGAGAGTGCGCAGTGACGCAGGATTATTATTGATTTATTAAAGCCCGTTGGTGGCACGCAAGTGCAATGTCCGCCACTAAGAATTCCGGTTTATCGGCCCGGATGAAGAAAGCATTCAAAAATTCTGAAAAAATCCGCAAAAAATACTTGCATTTCTTCTCCGGTTGTGCTAATATAACTAAGCTCTCGAGAGAGACATGCGCCGTTAGCTCAGCTGGATAGAGCGTCTGGCTACGGACCAGAAGGTCAGGGGTTCGAATCCCTTACGGCGTGCCATTTTATTAAAACCTGTAATCGTTGAGATTGCAGGTTTTTCTTCATCCTCAAGGCTTTGAGTGTCTTTTGGTTTTATTTTTTATATTTTTCATAACTTTTTGAGTGCTTTTATTCAAGCACATTTAAACGCGATTTTACAAACAGATTTACGAACGTTTTACAAGATTCAGGCTTGACACGTCTGTCGAATTCTGTTATTCTAAACTAACGTAAAAGGGAGTAGCTCACGCCTTTATGGCGTTGTGCGGTTCGTCATCCCGGTCGTGAGACCCGGACCGTATATAAAGAAG
>CAVAPH010000154.1:0-4467 GCA_963590455.1 bacterium
TGCAAGATAATTTCACGGGCTTTGGGCGTCAAATTGCAAAATAACCCTTGCAAATGGGGATAAAGTGTGTTATCTTTATCTCTGCGTTGAACGGGAAAATAGCGTTCCAGGTATTCATCAGAGACCGGGGGTCAGCGGCTGAGAGCCCCCTTGGATGCCCTCGCTTAGTTCGCCCGGGAGCATTCGGTTTAATCGCCGGCGCGCAGGCTGCGTTAGAGGCCTTTTAAAGTGCGGCACAGTGTGCCGAATCCGGGTGGTACCGCGGAAGTCATGCTTTCGTCCCATATTGGGACGGGGGCTTATTTTTTTATAGGAGTGGATAAAACATGAGAGAACTTATGCAGGGGCTCAGAGAAGCCTCCATAAAAGCGATTCGCGAGTGCGACAATATCGAGCTGCTCGAAACGCTGCGCGTAAAATACCTCGGCAAAAAGGGCGAGCTGACCACAATACTCCGTCAGATGGGCAAGCTCTCCGCTGAGGAGCGTCCCGTTATGGGCCAGCTTGCAAACCAGCTGCGCACCGACATTGAAACTGCCATCGACGAGCGCAAGGCCGCACTGGCCGAAACTCTGATGGAGCTCAAGCTTGAAAACGAGGCCGTTGACGTCACCCTTCCGGGCGAGGTAAACAGAATGGGTCACAAGCACCCGATGTACAACGTGCTCGATCAGATAAAAGACATATTTATAGGCATGGGCTTTGAGATACTCGACGGTCCTGAGGTTGAGCTGGCGGACTACAACTTCACAAAGCTCAACATCGATGAGGGACACCCCTCCCGTGAATGGACCGACACCTTCTATTTCACGCCGGACAGCAAAATTCTTCTCCGCACGCAGACCTCAAACATGCAGGTACACGCTATGGAGACCTGCAGCCTGCCTATCCGCGTTCTCGCACCGGGCCGTGTCTACCGCAAGGACGAGGTCGACGCCACGCACTCCCCGATGTTCCACCAGATAGAGGGTCTTGTTGTCGACAAGGGTGTCACGATGTCCGACCTGAAGGCCACTCTCAACCTCGTTGTTGAGAAGATTTACGGCAAGGGCACCGTCACTCGCTTCCGCCCGCACCACTTCCCCTTCACCGAGCCGAGCTGCGAGCTGGATATTCAGTGCCACAAGTGCGGCGGCAAGGGCTGCCCGACCTGCAAGGGCGAGGGCTGGATTGAGGTTCTCGGCGCCGGCATGGTACACCCCAAGGTTCTGGCCGGCTGCGGCATTGATCCGGACGTGTACTCCGGCTGGGCATTCGGCATGGGCCTTGAGCGTCTTGCACTCGGCGAGTACAAGATAAACGACATGCGTCTTATCTTCGAGAACGACACCCGCTTCCTCGAGCAGTTTTGATTAGGAGGTACAGGAAAAAATGAGACTTTCAAGAAAATGGCTCAATGAGTTCGTTGAGCTTCCCATAGATCAGTACGATGACCGCACTTTCGGCGAGGCAATGACCGTATCCGGCTCCAAGGTTGAAATCACCGAGGATCTCAGCAAGAGCATCAGCAATGTCAAGGTCGGCCGCATTCTCTCCATCGACAAGCACCCCAACTCCGACCATATGCTCGTAACTCAGATCGATGTCGGTGCCGAGGCCCCCGTACAGATCTGCACCGGTGCATGGAACGTCCATGTCGGTGATCTCGTCCCGGCCGCACTGCACAACTCTCTGCTCCCCAACGGCAGCAAGATCACCCGCGGCAAGCTCCGCGGCGTTGAGTCCGACGGTATGCTCTGCTCTCTCAAGGAGCTGGGGCTGACCACCCACGACTATCCCTACGGCGAGATTAAGGCCGCCGCAATTCTCGGCGACTATCACGCCATCAACCCTGAAAAGCCCTCCATCGCGGCTGACATTGCAGCTGGCGACCGTATTTTCGGCAGCGTTTACACAGCAGAGGTCACAGATGTTGAGCCCTACGGCGTAAACCTCTGGAAGATCAGCCTCGACGGCGGCAGCCATGTCGGCGAGCTTATTTGCGACTGCCAGAACATCCACGTCGGTGACCTTGTCGCCTATGACGTTGATGCGGGCAAAATCTGCACTCTCGAGGATCTGCATGCAAAGCAGGAGGAGTTCCCCCACTGCATCGCCGACGGTATATTCATCATGCACGAGGACTGCAAGCCCGGCGATGATGTTGCCGCACTCATTGGCATGGATGATCACGTCGTTGAGTTTGAGATCACTCCCAACCGCCCCGACTGCCTGTGCGTCATCGGTCTTGCGCGTGAGGCTGCCGTCACATTCGGCAAGAAGCTCACACTGCACGAGCCTGTTGTCAAGGCCACTGCCGGCGGCGATATAAACGAGCTTGCAAAGGTATACATCGACGCTCCCGACCTCTGCCCGCGCTACACCGCGCGTATGGTGAAAAACGTCCACATCGCCCCCAGTCCCGAATGGATGCGCGAGCGTATCCGCAATGCCGGTATGCGCCCGATAAACAACATCGTCGACATCACGAACTATGTCATGCTCGAGTACGGCCAGCCGATGCACGCATTTGACTTTGCCTGCGTTGCAAACAGCGAGATTCATGTCCGCTGCGCACGTGAGGGCGAGACCATCCGCACCCTCGACGGAAACGAGCGCAAGCTCAACACCAGCATGCTCTGCATCTGCGACACTGACAAGCCCGTCGGAGTTGCAGGCGTCATGGGCGGTGAAAACAGTGAAATTATAGGCGACACCGCAATGGTGCTCTTTGAGAGCGCAACATTCAGCGGTCCTTCGGTCCGCCGCACCGCAACCGCACTTGGCATGCGCACCGATGCGTCCTCCCGCTTTGAAAAGGGTCTGGATGTAAAGAACACCTACGCTGCGGTTCAGCGCGCTTGCGAGCTGGTCGAAATGCTCGGCGCGGGTGAGGTCGTTGAGGGCGTAATCGATGTTGTTCCCCAGCCGCTCAAGACTACCACCGTAAAGCTCGAGCCTGATAAGATCAACGCCCTGCTCGGCACCGATATAAGCGAGCAGACCATGCGCAAGATTCTCCTTGACCTCGGCTTCACTCTCGAGGGTGACACCATCTATGTTCCCTCCTGGCGCGGCGATGTAGAGCATTATTCCGATATTGCAGAAGAAGTCGCCCGTTTCTACGGCTACAACGAGATTCCCACCTGCTTCACCGGTGCAATCAGCACCTGCGGCGGCTTCAGCCCTGTACAGCTGACTGAGCGTGCTGTCGGCGAGGCTCTGCGTTCCATGGGTCTCGATGAGATTATTACCTACTCGTTTATAAGCCCCACTTATTACGACAAGATCCGCATCCCGGCTGACTCTCCGCTGCGTGACAGCCTGCGCATACTCAACCCGCTCGGCGAGGACACCTCGATTATGCGCACCACGGTTCTCCCCTCCATGCTGGAGATTCTCACCCGCAACTATAATTTCCGCAACAAGGCTGCATATCTCTATGAGCTGGGCAAAATTTATATCAAGCGCGAAGACGGTCTTGCCGATGAGCCGAGAATAGTTTCCATGGGTGCATATGGCGCTGACGTCAACTTCTTCACCGTCAAGGGTTGGGTTGAGGGTCTGCTCAACAAGCTCGGCACCGCAAAGGCAAAATATGTCGCTGAGAAGGAGAACCCGTCCTATCATCCCGGCCGCTGCGCCAAGGTCTACGTGGGTGACACCTACGTCGGCATCTTCGGTCAGATTCACCCCGAGGTTGCGAAGAACTACGGCGTTGACGCAGAGCTTTACTGCGCAGAGCTGAGCTTCGATGCAATCTGCGCGGTGCAGGGCGGTATCCCGGTTTACAAGCCGCTGCCCAAGTTCCCGTCCGTCACACGTGACATTGCCGTCGTCTGCTCCTCTGACATCACCGTTGGCGAGCTCACCGACTGCATACTTGAAAACGGCGGTCAGTATCTCAAGGACTGCACTCTCTTCGATGTCTACACCGGCCATCACATCGCCGAGGGCATGAAGTCCGTGGCATTCTCCCTGACCATGCGCGCCGATGACCAGACTCTCACCGATGACCACGCCGAGGAGACCGTCCGTGCCGTTCTTGACGCACTCAAGGCGAAATTCAACGCAGTTATCCGCTGATAATATTAAAACTTATGCACCGTCGGTTTCGGCGGTGCATTTTTATATTTGAAATATTTTAAAGATATTTAATCTCTTTCCCGCTTTACTTGCGAATAATTTCTGATATAATATATTTACAGGACAGAAAAGGAGGGGTCAAAATGGCGGATGAAACAAGGAAGTTCGAGGCAGTCGACAATAAAACCGCGATGAAAGAGGTTCTTTCCTCCGTGTATAACTCCCTCATGGTTAAGGGATACAACCCCATAAACCAGATAGTTGGTTATATACTCTCGGAAGACCCGACTTATATCACGAATTACAACAACGCCCGCACGCTCATCACCCGTCTCGACAGAGATGAGCTTCTGCAGGAACTCGTAAAAACTTACCTCGACAAGTAATGCGGAATTTGAGGCA
>CAVAPH010000155.1:0-4375 GCA_963590455.1 bacterium
TTATATATTTTTCCCCGCCGCTGCGCGGCGGAAAAAATTATTTTTTTGCCGTCTGTGCTTTTTGACGCTGTCCCTCGTTTTACTTGCCTCTGCGCAGTGTGATTTTTTGCCTGCGTACCGGCCGGAAATCGGCGGGTATTTACGCGGTCAGATTTCAGGGCCGAGGCGGGATATTACTTCGGTGAAGTATTCGGGGAGCGGACATTCTAATTCCACATGTTCACCTGTGCGCGGGTGGATAAATTTCAGGCGCTTTGCGTGCAGGCATTGACCCTCAAGGCCCTTATCCGGTGAGGGCGCGCCGTAGGTGTAATCTCCGAGCAGCGGATGGCCGATAGATGCCATGTGCACGCGTATCTGATGCGTACGCCCGGTGTGCAGGCGGCATTCTATTCTTGTATATGATTTATATCTTGCCAGCACCGTCCAGTCGGTGACGGCCTCACGCGAATTTTTCTCCGTGACCGCCATACGCTTTCTGTCGGTCGGGTGGCGGCCTATAGGCTTGTTGACCGTGCCGCTGTCCTCCCTCAGTCTTCCGCAGGCAATTGCTTCATACACTCTCGAAAGGCTCCTGTCCGCAAGCTGGGCAGAGAGTGCCTGATGTGCAAAGTCATTCTTTGCAACGATGAGCAGTCCGGAGGTGTCCTTGTCTATACGGTGCACGATGCCCGGGCGAAGCTCGCCGCCGATGCCCGAGAGGCTGCTGCCGCAGTGATACATGAGGGCGTTTACAAGCGTTCCGTCCGGGTGACCGGGGGCCGGATGCACCACCATGCCGCGCATTTTATTCACGACAATAACGTCATCATCCTCGTATATGATATCTATCGGGATGTTCTGCGCGACAAGCTCCGTGCTCTCAAGCGGCGGCAGGGTGACAAGATAGCTCTCTCCCGCGCTGCAGCGATGGTTCTTTTTTAATACGCTCCCGCTCTCTGAAAGGCACACTTGGCCGCTCTCTATGAGCCGCTGTGCCGCGGAGCGTGTCATGCCCTCGATATTAAGCGCAAGGAGAGCGTCGAGTCTTTCGCCGCTCTCCTTTGCAGAGACTAAAATTGTGTTTTCGTCCATTATTTGAACTCGTTGAGTATATCATCAAGCGAGAAGTCATCGCTCGATTCGGCAGGCTTCTTTGCCGCGGCTGCAGGCTTTGCGCTCACAGTCTCGCTGCTCTCAGCGGCAGGTGCTGCAGTTGCCTTGGGTGCGGCGGCTGCCTCAGTCTTGGGTGCAGCCGTGCTCTGTGCTGCGACGCCGGGAGTGCGGCGCTTTACGACAGGTGCCTCAAAGCCGAGGAGATCAGCATCGTCATCATCGGCTGCGCTGCTCTTCTTTTCGCTGTTCACGCCCATTGCCTTGGCAGTGGCGCTCGTGGTCTGGCGGGATTCCACACGTGCATTGGCGCGCTCCCACTCAGCGAAGGGATCATTGTCCGCAAGGTTTGCCTTGTTGGCTGCGGTGCTCTTCTTCGCAGTCTGGGACATCTCGGGATGCTCCGCCTTATACTGCTCGTAATCCTCCTCGTAGAGGGTCTTTTTCTGCTTTGCACCGCGCTGCTTGCTCTCTGCCGCGGCCTTGGTGCCGAAGCCCTCAAGCTGCTTTCCGGTGACGGAGCTGCGGGCCTTTGCGGGCGCGGCTTCTTCCTCGTCATCGCTGCGGCGTGCCTTTTTCTTGTTGTATCCGCCGAAGCGCGGGCTGTCTACCTCATCGTCTTCCTCGGTGCGGTACTTCTTTGCGCGTGCATCTGCTGCGCGCTCCTTCGAGGACTTCTCGGGCAGCTCGTCGCGCTCTGCCTTGCGGGACTTCTTCTTACCCTTGAGGTCAATCTTGTAGGAGGGACGATCCGCGTCCTCGTCGTCCTCCTCGTCAAACTCATCATAATGCTCGGGCGGCTTGCTCTCTCCGCCGAAGATAATATAAATGATGAATAGTATACTGAATACCGTGATGAATATGTCCGCCACGTTGAAGACCGCGAAATTGAACAGATCCACCTTGAACATGTCTACCACATAGCCGTAGAGCACGCGGTCAAGGCAGTTGGACAGGCCGCCCGCAGTCACGATAACAAGGCACCAGCGTCCGAAACGGCCGTTGATGAAGTTAGTGGCAAGCGCGATTATAACAGCGATGGTAAATACCGCAGTGAGAATTATAAAGTAAATCCTCGCGCCGCCGCCTGCCAGGAAGCTGAAGGCTGCGCCGTCGTTATGCACGCGGACAAGGCTGAGAACACCCGGTATCAGAGGCTGCGTAACGGAGTCGACCATGAAGTTCGACGTTATCCAGTACTTTACCCCCTGGTCAAGTATTATGACCAGCATACCTACTATTGCATACAGCATATCTCTCTCCTATCTGCCATCAAATGCATGATGGCGCGCGATATATTTTCCTCAGGCAAACTGAGCTTGAAACTCTCTGCCCGGGTGACCCGGCGGGAGTGCGGGCCTTACGTCATGCATCGCCTCTTATAAATTATATTATATTATATAATATATTTTGGCGATACATGGCGTTTTATTTTATATTACTTAAGTGTTGCGACAACTGCGGCGCAGCGCGGGCACAGTCCGGTCTCGGGGTCTGCCTGCTCGGAGTGCATCCAGCAGCGCGGGCACTTGACACCCGGTGCCTCGGTAACGGAGATCTTCAGGCCGGGGTTATTCACGCCCTCGCCGATGACTGCATCCTCTGCCGCGTTCTCATCGTCGGAGATGAGGCACTTGGAAACGATGAACAGCTCACTCAGGTTCATGTCGGAAACTGCCTCGACTGCCTGGCGGGAAGCATCGTCATGTGCGTGGAGAGTGACGGAAGCCTCAAGAGCCTTGCCTATGCGCTTGCTTGCGCGTGCAGACTCGAGAACGCCGTTGACATCGTTGCGCAGGGAGATGAGCTGATCCCACTTTGCAAGCTCCGCCTCGCTGAGTGCATACTCGTCGAAGGGCTTGTTCATCTCGTTGAGAACCACGTTGCGTGCATCCTCGCTGTCGCTGTGCGGCATTGCGAGCCAGATTTCATCGCAGGTGAAGGCGAGAATGGGGGCGAACATCTTGGTCATGCTGTCAAGGATGAGCCAGAGTGCGGTCTGTGCGCTGCGGCGTGCAAGGCTGTCCTTGCCCTCGCAGTAAAGTCTGTCCTTGATGATATCGAGGTAGAAGCTCGACAGCTCAACCACGCAGAAATCGTTGATCGCGTGGGAGACGATGTGGAACTCGTACTCATTATAGGCCTCTGCGACCTTGTTTATAAGCTCATTGAGCTTGGTGACTGCCCAGCGGTCAAGCTCGAGCATGTCTGCGGGAGCAACGAGGTTGTTCGGATCGAAGCCGTCAAGGTTGCCCAGGCAGTAGCGTGCGGTGTTGCGGAACTTAAGATAATTCTGGCTGAGGTGCTTGAATATATCCTTGGAGCAGCGTACGTCAACGTGATAATCTGCGGAGCCTGCCCACAGACGAACGATGTCTGCGCCAAACTCGCTCACCAGCTCTGCGGGATCTACGCCGTTGCCCAGAGACTTATGCATTGCGCGGCCCTCGCCGTCAACGGTCCAACCGTGGGTAAGGCACTCTTTGTACGGTGCGCCCATGCCGAGTGCGCCGACTGCGACAAGCAGAGAGGACTGGAACCAGCCGCGATACTGGTCGCCGCCTTCAAGGTACATATCTGCCGGCCAGAAGCCCTGATCGCGCTTCATTGCGGCATAGTGGGTGGAGCCGGAGTCGAACCAACCGTCGAGAGTGTCGGTCTCCTTGGTGAAGTGCTTTCCGCCGCAGTGCGGGCAGGTGAAGCCCTCCGGAAGAAGGTCGGCTGCGTCAAGCTCGAACCATGCGTTGCTGCCCTGCTCCTCGAAGATTGCGGCGACGGATTCGATGCTCTCGTCGGTGCAGACGGGCTTGTGGCAGTCATCGCAGTAGAACACGGGGATAGGCAGACCCCAGCGGCGCTGACGGGAAATGCACCAGTCTGCACGCTCGCGGATCATCGCGCCCATACGGTCCTTGCCCCATGCAGGGATCCAGTGTACGTTCTCGCAGGCCTCAACAGCCTCTTCCTTGAAGGAGTCGACGGAGCAGAACCACTGCGGAGTTGCGCGGAAGATTATCGGGCTCTTGCAGCGCCAGCAGTGCGGATAGCTGTGGACGATCTCTTCAGATGCGAAGAGCATGCCGCTCTCCTTCATGTCGTTGAGAATGACGGGGTTGGACTCTTCGGTCTTCATGCCGGCGTACTTTCCGGCGTAGTCAGTGTGGCGGCCCTGATCGTCAACGGGGACGACCATGTCCATGCCGTAGCGCATGCAGGTCTGATAGTCATCTGCGCCGAAGCCGGGAGCGGTGTGGACGCAGCCGGTACCGGAATCCATGGTGAC
>CAVAPH010000156.1:0-4315 GCA_963590455.1 bacterium
ATTAAAATAAGAGCTGCAGCGAAATAAAAACGCTGCAGCTCTTGAATATTTTATTAAAGCCGGAATGTCAGGGGAGATAATATTACTCCTCTATCATTCTCTTGAGAATCTGCACGGCGTTGGCGGCAGCACCCTTGCGGATCTGGTCGCCGCAGCACCAGAGAGTCAGGCCGTTGGGATCAGTCAGATCGTCTCTCACGCGGCCGACCCATACGAGATTCTGATTGCTGGTGTCAAGCGGGGTGGGGTAGTTTCTGCCCTCGTAATCCTCTATCAGCTTGCAGCCGGGGAAGGCGCGTATCGCCTCGTTTGCCTCGGCGATAGAGACCTTGCGCTCGGTGCGCAGCGTCACGGAGATGGAGTGAGAGCGCATTACCGGCACGCGTACGCAGGTGCAGGTGACGAGCAGCTCGGGATTGTGCAGTATGCGGCGGCCCTCGTTCTGCATCTTCATCTCCTCATCGGTGTAGAGATTGTCGAGCTCGTCGCCGATGTGCGGAATGACGTTCATGGCAATCTGAGTGGGGAAGACCTTGCACTCGGGCTTTCTGCCCTCTGCGATTGCGAGCATCTGGCTTTCAAGCTCTACAAGTCCGCCCTGGCCCGCACCGGAGACTGCCTGATAGGTGCATGCGATCATGGAGCGGATGGGGGAGATCTTCGAAATGCCCGCGACCGCCATGAGCGTGATGATGGAGGAGCAGTTCGGATTTGCGATGATGCCCTTGTTCTTGAATGCGTCCTCACCGTTTATTTCGGGGACAACGAGGGGGACATCGGGGTCCATTCTGAATGCGGAGCTGTTGTCTATATACACGGCGCCGCTTTTTACTACTGCGGGGGCAAAGCGCTTGGACATCGGATTTTTAACCGCGCCCAGTACGAAGTCCATGCCCTCAAAGCTGTCCTCCGTCGCCTCTTCTATCTTTACGTCCTCACCGTGGAACTTTACGAAGCCGCCTGCGCTCTTCGCACTTGCCAGCGGCAGCAGCTTTTCTACCGGAATTTCGTACTCCTCGAGTACCTTCAGCATTTCCTGACCGACAGCGCCCGTTGCGCCGAGTATTGCAACATTGTATTTCTTCATGATATTTATCTCCTATAATAATATAATAATTATAATATTTAGCCTGCGAAGCCGTCATACAGAACCTGTATAGCGGATTCAAAGTCCTTGTTTTCAACGCCGACGATGATGCTTGTCTCGTCTGCGCCCTGTGCTATAGTGCGGATGTTTATGCCGTTGTCGCCAAGCGCCTTGAAGATTTTACCCGAAACGCCCGGACGGAACGGCATCTTGCGGCCGACAGCCGCCACCAGTGCAATGCCGTCGTTTATCTGCACGTCATCCGGACGGCAGCTCTTTTGTATCTCGTTTATGATATCATATATCGAGTCACCGAGTGAGGCTGTGGAGCTTACCAGTGCGAAGCTGTCAAGCCCGAGGGTGATATGCTCTACGCTCGCCTTGTACATCTCGAAGATCTCAAGTGTGCGGCGGAGTATGGCGCAGGTGTTCATGTTGTGCTTGAATACGGTGATAATAGAGAAGTTGCGCCGCCCCGCAATACCGGTTATGAAGCGCTCCTCCTCGCCGGGCTCATCCTCGACCTTGTCAACGATCATCGTGCCCGGATCATCCGGCGCATTGGTGTTCCTGATGTTGAGCGCTATGCCCTTGACCTTGACCGGTTCAACGGATTCCTCGTGCAGTACGGATGCGCCCATGAATGCCAGCTCTCTCAGCTCGCCGTAGGTTATGCGGGGGATGGGCTTGGGGTCCTTTACAATCTTGGGATCCGCCATCAGAATACCGGAGACATCAGTCCAGTTCTCGTATACGTCAGAGTCAGTCGCTGCCGCCGCAAGTGCGCCGGTTATATCACTGCCGCCGCGGCTCATGACCTTTATTTTGCCGGTCGGGGAGAGACCGTAAAAGCCGGGCAGCACTATTTTTTCGTGCTCGTCGAGGGCCTTTTTAATCGCAGCGTAGCTCCGCTCCGCCTCAACCTGTCCGTCAAAGCCGAAGAACACACAGTCCTTCGCATCTACAAAGCTGTAGCCGATATAATCCGCCAGGAGCTTTGATGTGAAATACTCGCCTCTCGACACCAGCTCATCTACGCCCGTGTCCTTTGTGAGCTTTGCACGCATTGCGCGGAATTCAGCCACGACGTCATAGCCTATATTTAACTTCTCGCGTATCTCCGAAAAGCGCTGCTCGATTCCGTCGAGAATCTCATCGCAGGAGACGCCGTATGTCAGATGCGCGTGGCACAGATATAAGAGATCCGTCAGCTTGTGATCCGCGCTGCTTCTCTTGCCGGCGGCCGAGGACACCACTATTCTGCGCGACGGGTCCGCCTCTACTATTGCTTTTACTTTCTTGAACTGTTCTGCACCGGCGACCGATGAGCCGCCGAATTTTACCGTTTTCAGCATTTTAATCCTTTCCCGCCCGGAGTAATTTTTCCGGACTCACGGTCTTGCCGTTTGCTCTTCCATTTTGTCAGGTGTTGTGCTATCATATCAGTCCGCGGACACCTGTACGCACCGGCAAGCCGTTTATAATAAATCAGGCAAGCTCTGCAAAGAAGAGCTCTGCACCGGCCTTGCGAAGATCCGCGGCAAGCTCGCTCATTGCGCGCACGCTGATTTTTTCAATCACACCGCGTACGACATCGCCGTCAGCCTCGCTCTCGACGAACTTGAGCTTATCTGCAAAGGCCTTGGATACTCTCACGTAGTATGCGCACTCGCATGCGCTGTTGTCTGCCTCCACGCTCCTGCACGGGGCCTTGAACATCTCGCGCTGACCGATGAGCAGGCACTCAAGATCGCGCAGAACAGCGGATGCCGTGGGGTATCTGCCGGCGCCCTGACCCATGAACACGATCTGACCGGAATTCTTGCCGATGTATTTTGCCATGTTGAAGTTCTTCTTGACTGCGCACTCAGGAGCGTCGGAGCCGAGCAGTGCCGGCTGAACGTAGGCATATACGCTGCCGTCGCCGTTCCTGCCGCCCTTTACGAGCAGCCTGCAGCACAGGCCGCGGCGCTTAATATCCGCAACGTCGGATGCACGCAGATTCTCGATGCCCTCGTTTACAAGCCCGTCAACCGGAAGCATATCATAGGCGACCGCACATGCCAGCATTATTTTTCTCAGCGCGTCCAGACCGCTTACGTCTGCCGTCGGATCAGCCTCTGCATAGCCGAGCGCCTGTGCATCTTTAAGTGCCGCATCGTAATCGAGCCCCTCAGACTGCATCATGTCCAGCATGTAGTTCGTCGTGCCGTTGAGTATGCCGCCGAGGGAGATTATCTCGTCGCTCTCGCGCGCAAGCTCCAGATTGTGCAGATAGGGGACAGCCCCGCCGCATGCCGCGCTGAACAGGAAACCGACATTGTTTTCTCTTGCGAGGGCTGCCAGCTCAATACCGCGCGCCGCAACGAGAGCCTTGTTTGACGTGACAAAATGCTTGCCCGCCTTCAGTGCCATCACGGCGTATTCGTAGGCTGCGCCGGTGCCGCCCATTGTTTCGGCAACCGCATCCACGCTCACATCCGCGCATATGGCCTGCATTGAATCGACCTTGTAAGGCTCATCAACCTTGCCGCTTCGCACCAGTACCGGGCCTGCCTCAAGGAGAGGACAAGTTCGCAGCATGTCATGAACTCCCTTTCCTACTGTGCCGTAACCTAAAACTGCGACCTTCATAGATCCACCTCCAAAAAAATTCGAAAAAATTTGTGTCCGTTTGTGAAAAACACTTGTATTTTTGACAGGGACAGTGTATCATAAGGGTGTTCAAATTTCAAGGTTTTTTTCTTCGCAATTTTTCACAAGGAGTGTTGATGTCATGCTTGAAAATTACTTCATCATTCACAAAAGCATACTTCCCGAGTATTACGAGAAGGTTTTGGAGGTTCGCCGGCTGATGGAATCCGGAAAGGTGAAAGACGTCAGTCAGGCCGTTAAACAAGTCGGAATTTCCCGCAGTACTTATTATAAGTATAAAGACTATATCTTTGAGCCGTCAGAGATGGCGGGCGGGCGAAAGGCCGTGCTGTCGATGATGCTTGCGCATGAGACCGGCGTGCTCAGTACGCTGCTGGGCCGAATATCCGAGACCGGCGCCAGCGTTCTGACCATTACGCAGAGCCTTCCGATACATAACCGGGCGAGCGTCACTATTTCGCTGGACGTCAGCTCCATTAACTGTGAGCTCTCAAAGCTTACCTCGATTATTGAAGAGACCCCCGGTGTCGAAAACGCAAAGCTTGTCGCAATAGAATAAATAATATATAATTA
>CAVAPH010000157.1:0-4307 GCA_963590455.1 bacterium
GTGGCGGCACTGCCCGCAGTTCGCGCTTTTCTCCTTGAGCTTCAGCGCAAAATGGCTCGCGAAAACAGCGTAATAATGGATGGCCGCGACATCGGCACGGTCGTACTGCCGGATGCGGAGCTTAAAATATTCCTTACTGCAAGTGCGGAGGCGAGGGCACAGCGCCGTATGCTTGAGCTTGAAAACAAGGGCATAAAGAGCAGCTTCGATGAGGTTCTGCGTGACATAGAATATCGTGATGCACAGGACTCCGGACGTGCAGCTGCACCGCTCAAGCGCGCTGACGATGCAGTTGAAATTGATACCAGCAGTATAAATTTTGATGAGAGCCTTAAACTCGTTGAGAGTGTTATAGAACAGCATCTCAAGATAAGCAGGAGGACAAACAAGTGAAGGAGCTTAGAGTCGCGGAGAGCGCAGGCTTCTGCTTCGGCGTGCAGCGCTCGGTTGAGCTGGCGGAAAAGCTGATAGCGGAGCAGGGAAGCTGCTGCTGCCTTGGCGAGCTTATACATAATGAGGACGTTGTAGAGCGCCTGAGATCCATGGGCATGCAGATAATTAACTCACCGGCTGAGGCAAAGCCGGGAGAAAATGTGCTTATACGTGCCCACGGTGTCGCAAAAAATGTCTACGATGAACTTGAAGCGCAGGGTGCCGTCGTGACGGACGCAAGCTGCCCTAAGGTAAAGGCAATTCATAAAATAGTCAGCCGTGCATCTGATGAGGGGCGCTTCGTAATTATCATCGGCATGCGTACGCACCCTGAGGTAGAGGCCATATGCGGCTGGTGCGGAGAGCATGAAGTGTTCGAGAATGCCACCGAGTTAGAGAGCTGGCTGGAAAAAAATATAGCAATCTGGACAAAAGCAATAACAGTTGTGGTGCAAACCACACAAACGCGCAGTAATTTTAACGAATGTTGTGACATTATAAAAAAAAGATGTACAAACGCCAAAATATCTGATACAATATGCCTTGCTACGTTCACGCGACAGGAAGAGGCGGCAAGGCTTGCCGCTGAATGTGACGCGATGGTTGTCATCGGCGGAAAGCATAGTGCAAACAGTATCCATCTTGCACAGATTTGCGCGGAACACTGTGCAAATGTTCAGTTTATCGAAAGAGCGGAAGAACTTGATGCACGGCTGCTTGAGAATGCTGACACCGTCGGGTTAACAGCAGGGGCGTCTACGCCTGCGTGGATAATTAAGGAGGTAAGAAACAAAATGTCTGACGAAATCAAAATCGAAGAAACCAAGCTTGAGAATGAAAAATCCTTTGACGAAATGTTGGAGGAGACTCTCAAAACTATATATAATGGAGATAAGGTAACAGGTGTTGTCGTTGCGATTACCGGTACTGAGATCAGTGTTGACCTCGGCACCAAGTACTCCGGCTTCATTCCCACGACTGAGTTCACCGATGACGGTGTTAAGGTCGAGGATGCTGTTAAGGTTGGCGACACCATCGAAGCAGTTGTTGTCCGCGTCAACGACGTTGAAGGCACTGCACAGCTCTCCAAGAAGCGCCTTGACGCTGCAAAGAGCTGGAACGATGTAGAGGCAGCTGTTGAGGACGGCACTGTTCTCGAGGGTGTTGTTACCGAAGAGAACAAGGGCGGCGTTGTTGTCAACGTTAAGGGTGTTCGTGTATTCGTCCCCGCTTCCCAGACTGATCTCCCGCGTGATGCAGAGCTCTCTCAGCTCATCAAGAAGACCGTTCGCCTCAAGATTACCGAGGTTAACAAGGCACGCAAGCGTGTTGTCGGCTCTATCCGCCGCGTTGCACAGGCAGAGCGCCGCGAGCGCACCGAGGCTATCTGGAACGAGATCGAGGTCGGCAAGAAGTACCATGGCGTTGTAAAGTCCCTGACCAGCTACGGCGCATTTGTTGACATCGGCGGCATTGACGGTATGGTTCATGTCTCCGAGCTCAGCTGGGGCCGCATCCACCAGCCCTCCGAGGTCCTCTCCGTCGGTGATGAGGTTGAGGTTTATGTTATCAACTTCGACAAGGAGAAGCGCAAGATCTCCCTCGGTTACAAAGATCCCGAGGCTAACCCGTGGACCGTATTTACCAACAAGTACTCTGTTGGTGATGTCGCAGAGGTCAAGATAGTCAAGCTTATGCCCTTCGGCGCATTTGCTGAGGTCGTAGACGGTGTTGATGGTCTTATCCACATCTCCCAGATTGCAAACCGTCGTATCGGCAAGCCCGAGGATGTCCTTTCCGTCGGTGATGTAGTCGAGGCAAAGATCACCGCTATCGACGAAGACAAGCACAAGATCTCTCTCTCCATCCGCGCTCTTGGTGAGCCTGCTCCCGCAGAGGCAAAGGAAGAGGAAGAGTACGACGATGAGCCGGGCGATGACGCTCTCGTTTACGAAGTCTCCGAATCCGGCAAAGCCACCGGCGTTGCCCCCGAAGCAGACCCCGCAGAGGAAGAGTAATTCTCTCTGAAAATATATCAGTGTATTAATAAGACCGGCATTAGCCGGTCTTATTTTGATAAATTTCCCGATTACCAAACTGCCTTAAGGTGTGATGATATGATAAATCAGAATTGGACAAAATTGTTCCGCCCAGAGATAATAAGCCGTGGGGTTGACTATTGGCGTGATGGGCGCGTGAATATTAACGTCAAAAACGATTCATGCGTTGATGCAATCGTGCATGGCACATCAGACTACTATGTTGTCATAAAATTGAACTCGGCCGGAATGATAGACAGTATGTCCTGTACTTGCCCGTATGCTGAAGACGGAGAGTTTTGCAAACACATGGCGGCACTCCTTTTTCAAATTGAAGAATCAGAGGGTCGCAGTAAATTCCCCAAGAAGGATGAAGATGAGCCATCTCCCGCAAATCAGTTTGAAGATGCCCTCAACAAGTTATCGACAGATGATATGAGGGAGATTATTCGCTCTGAGGCACAAAAGAACTATGATTTTCGTGCTGCCGTGCTTGCAAAGAGTTCTGGCCATGTTCGGGAAAATTCTTATGATCAATGGGAATCTGAACTCGACAGTATTGTGGATGAGCACTGCGGCGCAGATGGTTATATAGAATATAAAGATGCGCTCGATTTTATGTACTCTTGTCTTGATTATATTGAGCGAGTCAAGGATTCGTTCGGCAAACATGCTGCAGCAGAGGATCAGTTTGAGCTTGGATATATTATTTGTGAAATGCTGACAGAACTGAATATTGATGATTCCGACGGCATACTGACTACGCTTTTTTCATACAGCACCGATCTTTGGCATAAGGCTTATCTCAATGCTGACTTAGCAAAGCGGCAAAAGATGTATACAAGGTTGTGTGAATTGGTTTTCTGTGATGAGGACAGCTTATTTGTAAGCGAGATTTATGATTTTATTTTTTCCACGTTTACAGGTGAGCAGTTTGATTCTGATAACCTCTGTCTGATTGATGACCTAATTGAAAGTCATGACGAAAACGGCCATTATTTTGACATGTACATGCGGGATCTAGTAATGTCACGTCTTGATATTATGACTCGTATGGGGCTTCCTGAATCTGAAATTTCTGCTTTCAGAAAGAAGTACATCTACATAACCGAAGTCCGGAAACAGTGCGCTGAGCTTGCATGTGAAAAGCATGATTATAATAATGCCATAGCGATTATAAAAGACGGAATACAGACGGCACAGGGGCAGTACGGACTGTTATCTGACTATAGTGAATTTTTGCTCGAGATATACGACAAAGCCAAAATGCACGATGAATATAAGGCAGAACTTATTTATAATCTCAAAACATTTTCTCAGCAAAGCATTGATTATGCAGAGAAGCTTAAACGGATTACAGCACCGGAGGAATGGCCAGGTTTGCTGGACGAATTGATTGAGTATCCATCATTGAGATATATTTGCTATGATTTGCTGGCTGCCGAACAGCGCTGGAACAAGATGGCCGTTTGCCTGAAGTCAGGCGCAGACAAGCTGTTCGGAAAATATGGCTCTCCGCTGGATTGCTTGAAGAAATACGGGAACGTACTCGTTAAGTACTATCCTGATGACATTTTTGCCGTATATTCTTCTCAACTTGATATCGTTATAGGGCAATCAATGAACCGAAATGATTACAGCAAGGCTGTAAACCTACTTAAAAGAGTTCGCAACCTACCGGATGGCAAACTCCACGCAGATAAAATAGCAGAGAGTTGGAAGGCAAAATATCCCCGCCGTTCTGCACTGCTTGACGAGCTGAAAAAAGGTGGGTTTTTAGAAAACTGATATAATTTCTGCTGATTACAACTTACTCCGAACAAACGACGACACTCC
>CAVAPH010000158.1:0-4284 GCA_963590455.1 bacterium
GCGTGGAGTATCATGCTCAGAAGTGCTCACGCTGTGATGCCGTAACAAACACCGGGACGCACAGCGGCGGAGAGGCAACCTGCAAAAACAAGGCAGTCTGCGATGAATGCGGTGAAGCTTACGGCGATTTAGGCAGCCACATATACAACGCTGTGGTAACTGTGCCAACATGCACAACCGGCGGTTATACGACGTACACCTGTACTACATGTAATTATAGCTATACGAGCGATTACACTAATGCGCTGGGCCACAGCTATATTGGGATTGTCACAGAGGCTACATGTATGTCAAAAGGTTATACGACCTATACTTGCTCAAATTGTGGAGACAGCTATGTAGCAAATTACACAGATGCACTTGGTCATAGCTATAACACCGTCGTAACTGCGCCAACATGTACGGCTAAGGGTTACACGACATACACCTGTAGTAACTGTGGTGAAGTGTATATTGACAATTATACTGCAGCCTTAGGTCACAATTATTTATCTGAAGTGACTCTTCCGACCTGCACTGAGCGAGGCTATACAACAAACACATGTTCCATTTGCGGAAGCTCGTACATCGATAGCTACACAAATCCTACAGGGCACAATTACATAACAACTGTCGTTGAGGCAACATGCACGACTGCTGGGTACACAACACATACCTGTGAAAACTGCGGAAATATTTATACTGACGGCAATGTAGCAGCTCTCGGCCATAGCTATGAAAATACAGTAACTGCACCAACATGTACAGAAAAAGGTTATACAACTCACACTTGCTCTACATGTGGATATTCTTATACTGATAGCTATACGGATGCCATAGGGCACAACTATAAGGCAACTATTACTGAACCTACATGTATAGACCGCGGTTACACAACATATACCTGTGCAAACTGCTATGATACATATAAGAAAGATTTCGTCAACGCGCTTGGGCATAGCTATAAGGAGGCTGTTACTGCACCAACATGCGTTGAAAAAGGATACACAACCTATACCTGCACCGCATGTGAATACAGTTACATAGGAAATTACACAGATGTACTTGGACACAGTTACAAGACAGAAGTAGTTTCACCGACATGTACCGAAAGAGGATACACAACATATACACAACATATACATGTACTATATGTGAATATTCCTACAATGGTGACTATGTAACAGCACTTGGTCATAACTACAAGCCAAATGTTGTTTCGGCTACTTGCACTGAGAAAGGTTACACGAAACATGTCTGCGCCGATTGTGGCGATAGATATATTGACAACGAGACAAACGCTCTCGGTCACAGCTATGGCGAGTGGACGCAAACCAAAGCACCGACCTGCATTGCAACAGGCACGGAAATTAGAACTTGCAGTCGCTGCAATGCAACGGAATCAAGAACAGTCGAGTCACTTGGTCACGTAATCGTACATCACGATGCAAAAGCGGCGACTTGTTCGGAAATTGGTTGGAATGCATATGACACCTGCAAAAACTGCGATTACACGACTTATTCAGAGATACCCGCAACAGGGCATCATCACAATGCAGTCGTAACAGCTCCGACATGTACCGCAAAGGGTTATACCACTTACACCTGCTCCTGCGGCAACAGCTATAAGGACAATTATACAAACGCACTTGGGCATAATTATACCAACGGCAAATGCACTCGTTGTGGCAAAACGGATCCATCAGCAAAGACAAACTTCACTGATGTTCCCACTGGGGCCTATTACTATGATGCTGTGCAGTGGGCGGTAGAGAATAAAATTACCAAGGGCACGGACGCAACACATTTTTCACCAAATCAGGGCTGCACCCGCGGTCAGGTCGTGACCTTCCTCTGGCGTGCGGCAGGCTCGCCGACGGTCAGCGGTGATGCAGGCTTTGTCGATGTCAAATCCACGGATTATTACTACGATGCCGTCAAATGGGCAGTCGCAAACGGCATAACCAACGGCACGGACGACACACACTTCTCGCCGAGCGCCACCTGCACCCGCGGTCAGGTCGTGACATTTATGTACAGGGCAAAAGGCAGCCCGGCAACAAGCGGAAGCTGCGGCTTCGTCGATGTAAAATCTGCGGATTATTATTACAACGCTGTCATCTGGGCTGTAGCAAATGAAATAACCAACGGCACAGACGCAACTCACTTCTCACCGAGCGCAACCTGCACTCGCGCACAGGTCGTAACCTTCCTGCACCGCAACGCGCAGAAATAAAAACAGCATGTAAACACAATAAGGCATAAACAAAACCTCCGGCTTAGCCGGAGGTTTTGGCGTGTAATATAGGAATCTGATTTTATCCGTTAAATACAAGACCCTTTGTGCTGTCAAGCGGTGCAACGCTTATCCATGTCTTACCCACGCTTAAATTGAGGGCTGTTCCATCCTTAAGCGTATAGTGGAAGTTATCGGCGCGGTCAGCACGTGACCAGTTTATCTCAACATATTTGCCGCCCGTGAAGAAATATCCGCTTCCGGAGCCTGTGAGTTCCATCGCCTGACGGCCGTAGCTGTCAATAGTTTCGGTCGGTATGTTGAGCACAATTACATTTGCAAGGTCAATAGAGCTGTTATTCGTACCGTCAATGTACTCATCTCCGCTGATGTATGCGTTGTAGCACTTTTTCTCGGAATTATACTTGAAGTTCGTGTTATAGTATGAATAGTAGACGGTAAAATCTGTTGATGAGTTTTTGCACTGTGAAACTGCATTGTCGGAAAAGCTGAGTCCATATGTCGTGTCGTAGTTATCATCGTGCTTTAGCTCAAAATTGTTCTTTGCAAATTCCGCAATCTTGCTGCCGTCGGCAAACAGTGTGTGCTCGACTGCCTTGCCCTGACTTAGACGGGTTTGATCACGATAGTAGCTGGAGGCCTCACCGGAGCGTGAGCCGCGTACACCATCCATGTTGTCTATCCCAAGCGATTTAATATCCGAATAGGCCTGCTCACTGCCGCCGGCGTGAATGTAAATTGCGTCATACGCCTGTGCCATGCTGATATAATAAGGTCTTGCGCTTCGTATTGTTCCGACGGTTATTCCGTCAACATCATTGAAAACAGCCATTATTCTCGTTATTCCGCCCTCTGCAAGCGCTTCGTAAATGATTGAAGCCTGCGATAATCCTACGGACGGACGAGCCTCGGGATGGTTATTTATCATAACGCAGTAAGGGCGAAGGTCACTTTCATCCTCACTGACTGCTTCACCGGTTAATGGATTGATAGGACCGCTTGTTGTTTCATTTTCATTCAAGCCGTCGCTGTTGACATCAGGAGCCGCCGGATCTTCCTCTTTATCTTTGCCGCATCCGGAAAACAGGCAGAGAACCATTACGACTGAAAGAATAAGCGCCAATATTTTTTTCAAATTCAAACACCTCACATTTTGTTTTTTGCTTCGAAAAAGGCAGACTCATTATACTATTGGACAGTCGTATTGTCAAACTGCCGCAAATGTGTTAATATCTCAGTAGGAGATGATTTTTGTGTACGAACAGATAAAAACCGATACGGAAAATGCAGTAAAAGAACTTATTGAAAAGTCTAATATAAAAAAAGGTTCTCTTGTTGTCGTCGGATGCTCATCGAGTGAAATACTTGGGGCTCATATAGGAAAGGGTTCGTCGCCGGAGACGGGTATTGTTGTTGCTGAGGCAATACTTAAAGTCCTTGATGAAAACGGAATCTACCTTGCGGCTCAATGCTGTGAGCATCTCAATCGTGCACTGGTTATTGAAAAAGAAGCGGCTGAGAAATATATGCTTGAAGAGGTCTGTGTCAGACCTATGCCAAAAGCAGGCGGTTCGTTTGCTACTGCGGTTTATGACAGAATGAACAATCCGGTTGTTGTTGAACATGTTAAGGCTCACGCAGGGATGGATATAGGCTGTACACTCATCGGAATGCATCTGAAAGATGTTGCAGTGCCGCTTAGATTATCTGTTAAAAAAATAGGGGATGCGCTCGTTACAGCAGCTTATACTCGCCCGAAGCTCATAGGTGGAATAAGAGCCCACTACCCGGATTAATTATTTGTCAAACGGAGCTTGTATTTAATGAATAAAGCGGATTTTTATTTTGATTTGCCTGAACGCCTTATAGCGCAAACACCTCTTGAAAAACGAGATTCTTCGCGGTTACTGCATCTTGATAAAAACACCGGTGCTATAGAGCACGGTCATTTTCGTGATATAACTAAATATCTAAAACCGGGAGACTGCCTTGTCATGAATGATTCCCGGGTCCTTCCTGCAAGGCTTATAGGCTCACGATATAGCGGA
>CAVAPH010000159.1:0-4271 GCA_963590455.1 bacterium
GATAATAACAACAACAAATACTCATGGAGAAGGACAACATGAAAAAATCATTTCATATGATAGTAGCTTCTTTGATTTTAATTTCTGCTGCTTTGCTGGCTGCGTGTACAGGTGGAGATAACTTATCTGAGTCAACAAAGTCTACGGATGAAAACTTGGTTACTGAATACTCATCCAAGAATATTAAAATACCTGACAGCATTGGCGCTCCCATTCGCTTTTGTACATCCGATGAATACGTATATGTACTTGGAGATGGTTCAGGTGAAAGTATCGTAGTAAGATACGATCAAAATAGCGGTGATTGGGAAGGTCTAAGCAACGCAAATTATGTATACACTCCGCTTGACATTTCTTTTTATGAAAAACTGTGGATGTTGATGCAAGATGAAAATGGGCGTTACTTCTGCTGCAGTGTGGATGATAATCGTACATCTGATGCAATACAGCTTAATATTTCTTCCGATGATAGGATCACAGGCTTTTATGCATATTCCAGTGGGTTGCTGTTATGGAATTATTCGAGTCTATACCTCTGTGATTATGTATCCGGCAATACCATTATGGAGAAACAGCTAAGCGGTGCTTTGACATTAAACGGAATCTCGGCCAGTCCTTACGGGATATATGCCCAGATCAATAGCAATGGTGAAAATTGCCTATTGAAATTAGAAGACATTTTCTCCGGCACATCAGAATCTCTAAAATATGATGGTTTATCAGCGTTAGTCCCGCTGTGCATCAGCAACTCCGAAAAATGTCTGGTCGGCAATATCGAGTCTGTAACATCTTATGATATAAACAGCAAAGAATACATCAAATTATTCTCCTGGACAGATATAGGATGCATGATGCCAGATCTTGTGCCAGCTGTTATTGAGAATTCTGATGAATCATTATTTATACTTGATCGTTACTCCGGAAATCTAATTCAAATTATTCCTCAGCTTGTATCTGAAAAATCAACTATTACGCTTGCCACATCAGTCAGCAGCAGCGTACTGAATCAGATTATTTATGAATTCAATCAGAGCAATTCTCTATATAAAATTGAAACAAAAATCTATTCGGCAAATGATATTGACAGACTGCGCACTGAGATAATTGCAGGGCGTGGGCCAGATATTATTGATACCGTTTTTCTTCCTATAGACGGAGAGCCCAGCGGATATTACGAGGATCTCTTGCCTTATATTGAGAATGATCAAGAAATATCCGAAAGTGATTTTATACCAAATATTTTTGAAGCCTCTAAAATTGATGGTGCTTTGTATTATTTAATGCCAAGCTTTGATATTTATACTGTCATTAGCACTGACGACGGGCCAAAAAAGGATTGTTCATTTGATGAATATCTGGCTCAATTAGCTGATATTGACGACAGTGAAATTGATACAGATATGAGCGCTGAGGAAATATTTCTATCTGCTTTTCCTATCATTGAAGACGACATTGTAACATCAACCGACAGTGGAGAAGCCATAGATATGCAATGTCTGAAGCAGTGGCTTAGTTTTTGCAAGGAGGCAGAATCTTATAACATTCCATTTGAAACAATATCTAACTGTCTGAAAGTCGGCCTTTTATCTAAAAACAACGGTAATAATATTAACTTTATAGGCTTACCCGGTCAGACAAACTGCGGTTCATACGCCACTCCGGACAACACGTGTTTTGCTATGCTCTCTACCTGTGCTCATAAAGAGGCTGCTTGGAGCTTTATGCGCCAAATGCTTCTTCCCGCTTATCAAGATAATGTGGCGCCATTTGGGTTTCCGGTTAATTCTCATTCATTGGACAATGCTATTGAGGAATCATTAAAGGATGAAAAGATGGATTTTACTCAAGCCGATGCAGAAATACTGCGTGAATTGATTTATTCCGTGGATGTAGTGACTTTCTCTGACGACACATTAGAAAATTTGGTTAAGCCTATCGCCAATGCATATTTCAACGGACAATACAACATCGATGAGACTGCTGCTTTGATTGAATCCAAGGTTAACATTTTCCTTTCAGAACGCAGTTGAACGGCACTGCCATGTCAAATTACGCAGTTTCCATGTCCATCATGTGCGCGACGAGTGTTGCAGGGACTATCGCGCCTGTAACGAAACTATCGCTGAGCACGCAGCCGTAATTCAGTCCAAAGCAAGCATATATCTCGCCGAGCAATACGGATAAAAGCAAAATGCAGCCGCCGAAAGGGTATGCCCTTCAGCGGCTGCGATGTTTTTTCTGTTATCTTGTTAAGACTTTTTTGTGATAGGCACGCTGATGGCAGTACGGGCATTTAAGTTTGCGGTCTCTCATTATGTGCGGGGCAAACACGATTGCGCGCATTGACGGGATGTATCGTCTCCCGCAGTTCGGACATTCGTAATAGCCTGCATCGTGCTCCAGCTTTAAGCAATTATACATACCGACAACGAATAATACTATGCCGACTAAAATCATCGCTATACGCCAATAAGTATTCGTAACTACAAAGCTCGCAGCATAAATTAGAACAAGAAATGCAATGCTGCAGGTATAACCGATTACGTTCTCAAGCTCGAGCAGCTTTTTGTTGTTCAGCTCTTCCTGCTTTGCAAGCTCCACCAGATTTTGCTCGGCTGTTTCTTTATAGTTTTCCATGCTCAACCGTTCCCCTGTCAGGAGTTCGTTTACGTTGATATCCAGCAGCTCACACAGCTCCAGCATAATTGACGGATCCGGCAGGCTTTTTCCTGTCTCCCACTTGGAGACAGCTCTGTCCGTAATACCGAGTTTTTCAGCAAGCATCGCCTGTGTAAGATTTTTTTCTTTTCTGCAGGTCGCTATGAAGCCGCCGATCTTTTCCTGATTCATCCGGGAAACCCTCCTTTCGGATTTTACTATACACTCATCGCATGAAAAATAACACGAACTGTAAGTTGAGTTGAACGCAAACGCATGAAATACGCAAAATTGCAGCTGCATGATACAGTCAAACCGGAGTTGTTACGCTCCGGCTTGTGATAGAAACATGTTATTATCTAATTCTGCGTGCTTCCGTATAATAGCGTTTGTCAACCGCATGGCCGACGGAAAAGCTCTTGCGCGGGAGAATTCCGTTCTGGCGGACATAGTCAAAAAGCTCATCTTTGCTTATGCCGTTATAAATAAAGCCTATTGCCCCCTGCTTTACGGAGAGCATATGGACGGCATCCGTACCGTGTATATAATCAACCTCAGCACCGGGATGCGCAGTAATATAGGCATCGATAAAGCGCTGCACTTCGCCGGTTTCAAGCCCGTCAACGAAGAATTTGCCTGTGCCGTCTGCCGTGATATACTGCACTTCCCTGCCGTTCTGCGCGGGGAAAGCATCTTTCAGGGCAGCTTTAACGTCAGACACGTCGACATTAAAGAGCACGCGATAGATCGGCTCAAACTCTATGGCCTCGCTGTGTATATTGACAAGTTCCGCCAATGCGTATTGTGCGGCTTCCGTGCCGATTATTTCTGTCGAAGCCTTTGCGGTCGCCAGAGAATGGTTGCCATCGCCAACAGCAAAGAGCAATCCCCCGTTATCCGCATCACACTCATCAGCAAGACGCTGCAGGCCGCTTAATATTCTCTGCTGCTCTTCATCCGAGACAAGCCAGCCGCAAAGATGCCCGCCGCCGAGCATGAGGTCAAAATCATAGAGCTTAGTAAGCTTTGAGGTATCAATCCCCTCTATTATTTCACGACGTCTGTCATCCATAAAGATCTCGATATGCGGAAGCTCAAGCGGTGCATCACGGCGGATGGCCACACGCGGCGGAATACGCGAGAGGACCGTTCCCTCAGTAGGTCTGATGAGGCATTTGGCACCAGGCTCATAACTGTAATCCTTTAGTGCAAACGCGCCGACTAATCCGCGACGGACTCTGCCGTCTGCCTGGGTGCGCTCGACACATATCATAGCGTTCTTGTACTCGTTGAACACTCCCCCGTCGAGGTATTCACGCATGCAGGCATTTATCGCAGCGATGTTCGCCTCATCATCCTTGCCGAGCTGAACTTCAGGAAGGATAAGCTTTAGCGCGGAGGGGGCATCCCCTACTATTTGTTCCGCCTGAGCCCAGTAATCCGGCTGCGAGGTGAACTGATCACAGGCAATACACGACCATTTCTCAAATCCCGACTTCGGGAGCAAAATATCAGCAGCGCCGAACGGCAGTTTGGTTGACATAATATTGTGCCTCTTTTCATTGGTTTATGAAAATATACCACCACACGGGCGTTTCGTCAATCGAGGAATG
>CAVAPH010000160.1:0-4250 GCA_963590455.1 bacterium
ATCGTTTTCATGTCTGCCTCCAGTGCGGATGCTTAATATGCATTCCGCTGACAGGTATTTTTAGATAAAACAAAAAGCACCTTCCGAAATCAATCAGAAGATGCTCTTTGCTGCTGTAAAAATTACAGGCGCTCCTTGACCTTTGCCTTCTTACCGACGCGGTCACGCAGGTAGTAAAGCTTTGCTCTGCGAACCTTACCCTTGCGGACGGTGGTAACGGAGACGATGGAGGGAGAATGTACGGGAAATACCTTCTCGCAGCCGACACCGTAGGAAATACGGCGAACGGTTATTGTCTCATTAATGCCGCCATGCTTCTTGGCAATGATGGTACCCTCGAAAGCCTGGGTACGCTCACGGTTGCCTTCCTTGACGAGAACGAGGATACGCACGGTATCACCGACGTTCATCTGAGGAAGCTCGGGCTTCATATACTGCTCGCTGAGAATTTTGACCAGATCCATAATCTAATCCTTCCTTGTATATAGACGTTCATACCGGAGGGCAGCTTAGGCCTCGGCAGCGGACCGCCTTTCTCACCTGTGGTTACCCACAAAAGCTCTGATATGATATCACAAGGTGCAGCAAAAATCAAGTCTTTTTTCTTGATTTGCTTATATATTGCCGTTTGTCAGATCATAGATGCTGTTGAGTATCTTCTGATTATATTCAATTAGATCGTCAGGTTTTTTCTCCTGCTTTTGTGCTTGGATAAGCGCTTTAGTGATGTCGTCGCAGCCTTTTAGCCCCTCTGTATAACTCTCAAGATTTTTGGTGCAATACAGCGGCAGACCGACAGCCATGGCCTCCATTATATTCAGCGGCTGTCCCTCATAACGTGAAGTGGATATAAATGCATCCATACGGGCCATATAGCAATACGGATTGCTTTTTCTTCCGAGGAAGTGCACCTTCTCTTCAAGCTTCAGCTGTGCAGCCTGTGCCTTCAACGCAGCCTCGTCCGGCCCGTCACCTATTATATACAGCCTCAAATCATTCCTGCAGCTGCAGGCTTGTGCGAAATCTTCGAGCATGATGTCATATCCCTTTTGATGACACAGCCGCCCGAGCGCGACAAAATTCATGCAGCCTTCGTCAATTTGGAGATCCGGCGGAACTTCTTTTTCCTTCTCGTGTATTTCCTCAACATTTATCACGTTCTGGATAACCCGGTATTTTTTATCTCTCTCCCCGGACATCTCTTTGAACGGTTCTATAAGAGCCTCTGAGACCGGGACGAATTCATCATAATACCTGAACTTTTGTTTGAAGAAAAACCAGAGTACTCTGTACTTCCACTCGTTTGCAAGCTTTACCCGTACATCGTTGTGGATCCACATCACGCGGTATTTTGCCGGTGCCGTCAATGCGCCGACAGCACATGAGCATTGATATGAATTGAAATCTATCGCCAGATCGTATTCTGTATCCGGTGGGAAATCATACCTCAGCACGCCTTTTGCCGCATTAAACGGGACAAACGAATAAATACGCGGTGTCGGCTTCAAGTAAAAGATATTAAGTTTTTCGGGAAAATCAATTTTCCAGAAGCTCTCATTCTTGGACAGATACAAATCCACCTGTACTCTGTCGTAGTCAATGGCACGCAACAGATTGACAAGTGATTTTTGTATTCCGCCTACTCCGAGTTCACTCTGGAATATGGCAATCTTTTTCATGGATGCTACCTTTATCTGAAAACTTTCATATCAGCGTCATAGGTTTCCAGCCTTGTATACTTTGCGAAGTCAGGTGCTATCTCCGGGGCTCTCTGTCTGAGTGCCTCGGTAAGCAGCTCCGGGTTAAGCGTCGGCTCCTGGGCAGATATAATCGCATGCAGCTTTACGCAGTCGCCGTCCGGCTCAAAGCTGATTTCGCGAATTGCAGGCTTAATGTCCGCTTCGCCTTCGCCGCGCTTTGTTTTTTTGATTATCACCAGTTCAGGTGCGGAATAGAACTCTGTCAGCTTTTCCGCCATTTCGGTGATATCGCGTTCATCATACTCCATAACGCCGCCTATTTCAAGCCACTTAAGCGCAGAAGCCTTTCTCTGAGGCTCATATACCTCAAGCACCTCTATCCCCTCAGGCAGCGACATATTCAAATTTTCAACAAGCTTTTGGGGAGGCACTTCGTCTTTTATCTTGAAATCCATCAACTCGCAGACGCTTCCTGTGCCGACAGATAACGGGAGCGCAATGGATATCTGAGGTCTCGGGTTAAAGCCCTCTGAGTATTTCAGCGGATAGTCAGCACGCGAAAATGCGCGCTGCATGGTTTTCATCAGGTCAAGATGTGATATATATATCGCACGTCCGGTTTTCTTAAACCGCATTCTCAATTTATCTGTCACAATATCCTCCGTTCAGCAGCTTCGCCGCACCGCAGGCAGAGCATTGCTTTCTGCAATCAGGCGACAGAGCGGATTTGTAGCACATCTCTCTTTCATGTATCAGGTGCTCTTTCCTGACGCCGGCAAAAATCATATCCCACGGCAGCACTTCATCCGTGCTGCGCTCTCTTGCAGCATAAAAACCAGGGTCTATCCCGCACTGTTCAAAGGCACGCATCCAGCGTTCAAATGAGAAGTAATCATTCCATGAATCCAGACGACCGCCATCGCGCCAGACGGCTTCTACTGCATCGGCAACTTTTCGATCGCCGCGCGAAAGCACCGCTTCAATAAGGCTTGTTTCGGCATCATGCCAGTTGTAATTGACATTCTTTGCGGTTATTGCCGATCTGAGAAGATTAACACGGCGGAGATACTCCTCCATGCTGATCTGTGCTTCCCATTGGAAGGGGCTGTGCGGTTTCGGGATAAAGCAGGACGTCGATATGGTTATCTTCACGCCGCGGCTCTTGTTTTTCGCATTCTCACGCCAGCAGTGCAGCACAAGATTCGCCATCTCCGCTATTCCGAGAATGTCCTCGTCTGTTTCCGTAGGGAGGCCGAGCATGTAATACAGCTTTACGCCGTTCCATCCGCCGGCAAACGCTATGGCGCAGGTGTGCAGAACGTCCTCTTCCGTGACGTTCTTATTGATTGCATCGCGGAGGCGCTGACTTCCGCCTTCAACGGCAAACGTGAGGCCGCTCTTTCTGACTTTCTGCAGGCGCTGCATAATCTCCATGGAGAAGTTATCCGCGCGGAGCGACGGCAATGATATGCCTATGCTGCGCGGCTCACAGTACTCAAGCAGCCCATCGAGCAGCTGCGGAAGCTGCTTATAATCGCTGGAGCTGAGTGAGAGCAGCGTGATATCCTCGTAGCCGGTATTTTTCAGTGCCTCTATGCCCTGCTTGACCAGTGTTTCATATTTTTTTGCACGTATCGGCCTGTATATATGTCCAGCCTGACAAAATCTGCAGCCGCGCACACAGCCGCGGAAAAGCTCCAGGCTAACGCGGTCATGCACGATCTCCGTTGACGGCACAATAGGCTTTGTCGGATACGGTGAGGCATCGAAGTCTTTTATAATACGCTTAACAACGCGCTCCGGTGCACCCTCGGCTGCCTTTATAGAGTGAACGGTACCATCCGGATTATAATCAACGTTATAAAGCGAGGGAACGTATATTCCTCCAAGTGCAGCGGCGCGCAGAAGAAAATCATGCTTTGTCCAGCCTTCAAGCTTCGCCTTATGTACCAAAGTGAGCAGCTCGTTATTGACCTCCTCACCCTCACCGAGTATAAAGAGATCTATAAACGGTGCCATCGGCTCGGCATTCACTGAGGAGGAGCCGCCTGCAATAACAAGCGGCAGAAGATTGGGTCTGTCCGCACTTCGCACCGGTATACCGGACATGTCCAGCATATCCAGCACCGTGGTGTACGCCATCTCGTAGCCGATAGAGAAGGCCACAACATCAAACTCGCTTACGCTGTCTCCGCTTTCAAGTGCATAGAGCGGAATTCCTGCGCGTTTCATCTCGTCATACATGTCACCCCAGGGGGCATACACGCGCTCCACCCAGGCGAAATCAAGCGCGTTCATCGAATGATAAAGTATAGCCATGCCGAGATTTGACATGCCTATCTCATAGGTGTCCGGAAAGCAGAACGCGACGCGGACATCTACAGCATTCTTGTCCTTTATAATCTGATTAAATTCACCGCCGGTATATCGCGCTGGCTTCTGCACCCGCGGCAAAATACGCTCAAGCCGTTTGTCCATTAAATACCTCTTATTCAAACCATCGGATATTTTTCTCAAGTTTGTATATTTTACATGAGATCCGTGTTTTTT
>CAVAPH010000161.1:0-4246 GCA_963590455.1 bacterium
GAGGACGAGCGAAAATATCTTTTTGCAGGATTTTTTCATATCTCCGCCTCCTTATACCGCAGTGTAGGGACTAACAGTACCCTGTGAAATACTGACGCCCCAGGCTTCTCCAACCGCCTTTGACGGATTGCTCTGTATAGCCTCTGCGACAACATCTATTGCCTGATGTCCGCCATCTGCATCTGTGTACTCATTTGTCAGGGTGATGCTGTCCGCAAGATTGGTAGTCGGAGTAGCCCCTGAAGCAACAGGAAGCGTGTAATAATAATATCCGTCATAAAACACCCAATCGCTTCCCAGTGTAAATGTCGGGATAGTTGCGGCTCCGCCTATGTGATTTCCTTCGTCGTTTGTACGATATGTTACAAGTTTTACACGGATATAGGCATCGATATTGCCTGTGTTCTTTACGTTTACATTACTTTTAACAGTTCCGCTAAAACTCTCTGTAACTTCACAAGAAACATTACCGTATGTAAACGAGTTCTCAACGGGCCCAGAGTCTGTACTTAACCACGCAACTGTTCCTCCAACGGCAAGTCCGAGAAGGAGCATGACTGTGATTGCTATCGCGCAAAATCTGCTTTTGTATGTTTTATTAACGGTTTTTTCTTTTGCTCTGCCGTGTTTTCCTTCATACTTTGCTCTAAGCATCATCGCCCCTCCTTTCTCACCCATTACTAATAATATTTCTGACTATCTCACTGAAGCCGTTGAGCCAGTAAATTTTACCGTTGGAGCTATTGGTGCAGGTAATGCTACCAGTGGGAGAATCTGCAGTCAGTGTTGCGCCGTTGCCGTCGTTGGCAGAATACCGCCAGCTCCACCCTGTGTTTTCCTTGATGGTGTAGGTACCGATGGGCAGCTCGATAAGTTTTTCAGTGCCGTTACCCCAAACAGTCACTTCGGAATACTTTTCGTTATCCCTGTACACATCGAACACATAGGACTCATCGGCTGCGCCGCCGGACTTTGTAATGTCCAGCGTGCATGTTTTTACGTGGATCAAGAATTTCTTACCCTCAGGTAGCGTACATGTTTGATCTGCGCAATTCTCATGCAGGAACGTTGTTTTTTCGGTTACATCCGTATCATCAATCTTCACATTCACATCAACACCGATATCCTTCTTAGTGTTGATTTTGCCTGCATTAATCTTGTCGGAGTCTGGCGTATAGGTTATATCCAACTCTGGCTTGTCGCCAAGCATCACTGATGCAGTATCCAACGTATTATTATGCTTCCACTCCGTCTTAGTGAGATTATCACTGAATTCAGGCACATTATCACCATAGTAGGCGGTAGAATCCTTGAATGTCAGTTCCGGTTTGAAAACATTGATATTAGCTGCATTTTCTCCGGTCTGTGTCACTGCTGTTGTACCCTGAGTGCTCGTGGGCGGCTTCACTTTCGGCTCAATCGCGACAGCGACTGTGTACGTTGTATTATCAGTCAAACCTTCCAAACCGTCAGTTATTACATTGCCGTCTTTATCCTTAACTTCAACTGTAATATTGACATACTCCGTCTGCCAATCTGCAAGACCGTAGTTATCCTCAGCGAGATTAAGTTCTACGTTGCCAACTTTGACCTCGGCACCGCTCTTGAGCTGTTGTGCAGTTACATTACCCAGAAGATATACGTTTTTGTCTTCTGCAGTCACTGTCACATCCTGAATGCCTACATTGACGGTAGGCTGCTCAAAGGTCACAACAGGCGTTTCGGATTTATTATTCTCATATATCCCCGCTCCGGCATTGGTGATAACATCATTGCCTCCGAGAAATCCGTCTTTTTGCTTTACGACAAAGCTGATAACCAGCTTGTTGCCTCGATAAGTGATCGCACCGGTTGTCCCTGTGTTGCTCTCTGTACCGCACCAATTTTCAGAAAAGTTGAATCCGGTGACTGACACCATGTTGTTGACATCGTCAATAGTGGCCGTAGCACCCATGGTGTTGGGGGCACCTGTGGCGTCGGTATTCTCTGTCCATGCATTTGCCGCATCAAAGCTGTTGCCATTATATTTGTAGGTTTTCAGCGATATGCTGCTTTTATCCGCTCCATCCGGCAGAGTGAAATACGGAGAGATGATATCCTTTACGACAGTCTCTTCTGTCAGCGTGGAGGAAGATCCGCCTGTCTCAATCTGCTGACTGATTTGCTGGAAGATGTTGTTGAGAGAATCGGCATCACCAGCGGAGAGATAGTAGCTGGGGCTCTGAGGCTTGCCGTTGTTGCTCGACACAGTCTGGAGATACCAGTTGACCTTTTCCTGATTTGTGCCGCTTTGATTGCCAGCGCTTGCGGGGTCAGCTCCTGAAAGGACAGCAACTGCATATACTGTTGCTCCATATGTGTTTTTCGCAGTATTGGCCTGCGTAATGGCATTATTTGCAAGGGTTGAATCGAAATTACTTGATCCACTGGTGCTGGGATATCCATCAGTAAAGAATACCACAACACGGTTTCTGGTCTCCCCATCAGGAATGGGATTGGCAGCAAAGATACTGTTTGCCGTGGCAAAGCCCGTGGCGGGCACGGTGCCTTGGCTGGTTGTCAGGTTAGTAATAGCGGTCTTGACAGTGCTTTCGCCAGACGATGTACTCATGTCTATAAGTGCTGTTGCTTCACTCGTACCCGTATACCGCGTGCTCGTTTTATTAAATCCCACGACTGCAATGCGGTGGCTTACCGTTTTTCCATCTGTCGTGGTGCATTTTTTTGCTACGGCGTCGGCAAAATTTGTGCAGGCTGTTTTCAGCGCAGACAGACGTTCACCGCCACCGCTTGTGCTTGTACTTTTGGAATAGAATACTGCGCCGCTCGGTGTGACAGTACCGCCGTCGGATGTGGTTATGGTCTGCGTCTTACCGGCGCTGTCCGTATAGGTATACGTATACGCGGCGTTTTCGCTATCAACACCGCTGAGCAAATTCAGTACTACACCTGTATCAAAGCTGGGCGAATTGTTAGCCCCGCTACTTGTTACGGTTTTTGTCTCTCCGTTATAGGTATAGGTATAGGTATAGGTATAGCTCCAACCGCTCCTGGAACGCTCGACCGTCACCTTGATATAATCATCGCCAATTTTGGCATAGAGATTATTTCTGTCTGTATACAGGCTGCTGTTGGGATAACTGCTGGCATCTGTATAGCTCGGCACTCTCCGATCCGCCGTGACAGAGACAGAATAGTAGGTGTTGCCGTCCTCATACCAGAGGTTGGCGCTGCCGCCGTTGTGACGCAGTGCGTACAAGTCCTCATTGGTCTTGTTGGAGTACTCACTGTAGCTTACAGTACCGATATCCTCTGTCATGGAGCTGGACAGGTCAAGCACCAGAATTATATCCGTCGGCACGTCTTTTGTGACAGTGCTGATCGTCTTTTCACCGGTGGCGAAGGCTTCCAGGGTGATAGTATATGTACCGTCATCATTGGCCGTTGCCGTTTTGCTAATTTTCATGCCGCTATCAGTGGTGCTGTCCGCATAAGCCTCCGTCCCCGGCACGATCAGTGTGCAGAAAAGAGTCAGACATAAAAGCAGCGACAAAATATTTTTCTTATTCATTCCCTGCCTCCTTGTCTTATTGATGCTGCCCCGTGATAGGGTCACCAAAAGGAGCTACATTCGTATAATTTACCATTGCATATTCGATCTCACTGGTAACCGGAGGCTCGCTCTCTTCAATTACAATTGCAGGTGCGGGAGCAGGTTCCAGTGCAGTGATCTTGGCGTCAATCTGAGCGTTTTGTTCGTCAGTGAGTGAATTGAGTACATCCTCAGAAGCTGCGTCCAATAAGGCCCAGATATCATCCAGAGTGGTGCAGGTCATGATCTTGTTGAATAGGTGGCAGGCACACTTGCACTCTTCGTCCGTGCAATCGTCAGAACACGTATCTATATGACTGGAAGCCGATTCAGATTGCTCGTCTTCGTACTCAACAGCATTCTCTGTAAAAGCGAATTCTTCTTCCTTCTGAGACTGCTCCTCATCTTCCTCAACTTGTTCAGACTGTATCTCGTCCGCTTCCCCGGATGCATTTGTATTCTCTGCGTTGTTTGACTCCGTAGAAACCGAAAGCTGGGTCTCGCTGGAGGCTTGGTCGATAGAAACAGCAAGTGTGCCGGGTAGAACCGCAGCGACGACCAGAACAAGACAGATAACTACAGCAAATACTTTTCTTCTGTTCATTTGCTCTCCCCTCCTTATGCTTTGGGCCAGCCGGTGGCGGCGGTGGCGGA
>CAVAPH010000162.1:0-4212 GCA_963590455.1 bacterium
CTTCACGGCAGCTCCTCCGAACATATCACATCTATTATAATTCTGCATTCATACAGCGATATTAACTCCCGGTTGGGGTATGTTTGAGTATAATATTTCTGCTCTGACTCTGCAAGATAATTTCACGGGCTTTGGGCGTCAAATTGCAAAATATGCGCGAGGGTTATGACAGATCACTTGGAGCTTTCTCTTTTTCTCTGTCAAAAAGGCGCAGCATAATGCCGCGCCTTAAATACGATTATATTTTTACGCTATGCTCATGAGCCGGACATCTCTGCCGGAAAGGATTTTTTTTGCCGCGCTTGAACAGTTCGGACATTTTCCCTCATTTTTCATTACGTTGTACATTGTTCCGCACTCGCTGCAAAGTGCCTCACCCGGAACGGTTTTCAGCTCCATCTCGGCATTTTTCAGCATTGGGAATTGCGCTTTGACATAATCAAAATATTCCGTAAATATATTCGGCAGCACTCCGGACAGTTCACCGAGCTCAAGCGAAATCACGTGTATTTCTTCAAGGCCGTTTTCCCTTGCGCACTTTGATGCTGCTTCTGCGGCTGAGTACAGTATTCCGATCTCATGCATAATATAACCTCACTTTTTCTTAGGCGGCTTGTGATACTTTGCGCCGGAAGCGTAGGACACATTCGGGTCTATATTGGACACACCAACCTCAACGGTTTTGACTGTCGGCTCATGAAACTTGTTCCAGACCATTCTTCTGCCTACCTCACCGAGCACAGCGGGGACAAGCTGCTCTCTCGTGCAGGGGGTGCATTCAAACACTCGGCGCAGATGTATAGCATCGAACTTGCAGCGAGTTGTACACACACCGCAGCCGAGGCACATATTTTCGTCCACGTGAGAAGCGCCGCACTTAAGGCAGCGCGCGGTTTCGGTCTTGACCTGCTCCTCTGTAAACACCTCACGGTCATCGCTGAACGTGCGTGCCTTTGATGCAACCCTGCCGCAGCTTTGGCGATGAGCGTTGTCATAGCTGCCAAAGAGGACATTGTCCTTGTCTATCTCATGATAGAGATTGCGGTCACGGCCGGTTTTGAGATTGCCGCCCCAGACAAAGCGATGGATTGAGTCTGCACCCTCTTTGCCGCAGGCGATTGCGTCTATCGACCACTGCGGCCCCGTGAACACGTCGCCGCCGACAAATATATCAGGAACAGATGTCTGGAAGGTCTGTTTGTCCGCTTCGGGGTAATTGCCGCCGCGAAGTGCAACATTTTCACCCTTGAGAAGCTCACCCCATACTACGCTCTGACCAATTGCGAGCACAACATTGCTGCACGGTATTGTCGCAGTATCATTCTCGTCATATACCGGGCTGAATTTCCCGTCCGCATCTCTTACTGAGAGGCACTTCTTCATTATTATGCCCGTGACTTTACCGTTTTCGGACAGTATCTCCTTCGGTCCCCAGCCGCAGCCGACAATAACGCCGTCAGCCTCTGCCTCGTCCATCTCGTCCTGCGCTGCCGGCATTTCCTCGCGGGATTCAAGGCAGTACATATACGTTTTGCCGGCGCCGAGACGCACAGCAGTGCGTGCCGTGTCTACCGCGACATTGCCGCCGCCGATAATAACCGCATCGCCGTCAAGCTTGCCGTCCGTTCCGTACTTCTGCAGGAAATCTACCGCGGCAATCACACCGTCTGCGTCTTCTCCGGGCACGTTGGCCTTGCGCCCGCCCTGGCAGCCAATAGAAATATAAAACGCCTCATATCCCTGCTCACGCAGCTGCTGTATAGTCACATCCTTGCCTACTTCAACACCACACCTGAATTCGGCACCGAGCTGGCTGATAACATCAATCTCGGCATCAAGAACGTCCTTTTCAAGGCGGAAGTTCGGCACACCGTAGCGCAGCATGCCGCCTATCTTATCATGCTTTTCAAACACGGTGACATGCTCGCCCTCAATTTCAAGATAATAGGCACACGCAAGTCCCGCAGGACCGCCGCCGATAACGGCGACCTTTTTTCCGTCCTTTCGAGTTATCTTCTTTTTCGGAATATATCTCGTTTCAGCCGCAAGATCACGGTGCGCGAGGAATTTTTTAACTTCATCTATCGCAACGGGCTGATCTATTTTGCCGCGTGTACAGGCAGACTCACAACGGCGATTGCAGATTGAACCGCAGACAGCAGGCAGAGGATTATTGTGCTTTATAAGCTCCAGCGCCTCATCATATCTGCCGAGTGCGGCAAGACGCAGATATCCTTCAACCGCGACATGTGCCGGGCATGCCGTCTTGCACGGCGCCGTTCCGGTTTCTGACCAGACATTTTCGCGCTCAAAGAGATAGTCGGGATGCCAGCGTTCCTCGCCCCATTTAAGATATTCGTGCGGAGTCTCACGGTAGTGGTACTGCAAGGGCTTTTTAGGGTCAAGCCGCTGTCCCATACGTACCGCGTTTTCCGGGCAGCTCTCGACGCACATTCCGCAGGCCACGCACTTTTCAGGGTCAACCTGTGCCACGAAGTTAGAGCGGGTCATGCTGGAATTGACAGAGTACATGTCCGCACGCAGCGTATAGCAGGTCTTATAATCGCAGTTGCAGATATATTCTATCTTGTCTTTGCCGTTGGCGTTTGCAACATTGTGCACAAAGCCGCGTTCCTCCGCCGCTTTGAGTATTCCGTAGAATTCCTCCTTGCTGATTTGCCTTGCCCTGCCTGTGCGCACGCAGTAACGTGCAAAGTCTCCCATACAGGTGCACCATTCGAGTGACGGTTCGCCCGAGCTTGTGCCGTTTACAAGCCGTCCCTGGCGGCATATGCACGTGCCGACAGCGTAAAAATCGTCTGCATTGTTCTCAATAAGCGTGGTCAGCTCTTCCCAATTCATGCGCTTGACATCCGGCGTCAGTGCGCTCTCGATAGGAACGGTTCTATGCACACCGTGGTTTGAAATAGGCAGATATTTGCCCTTACCTGTAAATGACTCAAACGTCTCGTGCTCAAAGAGAAGTGCCTGCTCCGGATGATCCTTGAACATCGGCCCTATCATGCACCACTCCAGCGCGCCCACGCACAGCTGCGGGACATAGAACATATCCGCGCCCTTATCGTCAGTATGTACCTCTATTGCTCCGATGTTTGCCATTTCAAGGCACAGGCGTACGACATCCTCAACAGGCTTTCCGCAGCGTTTTGAAATTTCTTTGGGATACATCATCTTGCGCAGCTTCATTTTGCTGAGCACTTCGCACATTTCATCTGTCAGCAGCGGGTCAAAGAACATATACACAGAGCTGTCCATGCCCTGCTTTGCCTGATCCTTGTCGTACACTGCGACAACATCTACAAGACACTGCCTGTAGGGTCTTCGGGTTTCGTAATACGGCTGCATGAGCTCCCGCTCACGGTCATTCACCAAATCTTCCGGCTTCATATGCATTCTCCTTTATTTTATTATTCGCCTCCGGGGTTGTTAAAATTGTAGCATTGCATTTGCTTTACTTACATCACTATTTCAGCTATAATATGACCAAATGTCACGCTTGATTAAAAATGTGCGTTTTTACTTCATATTGTATAACTATATAAAACATAAGGAGGGCAGCAATCCAAATGTCAAACCGAGATGTTGTAATCAAAGCCATCGCCGAGACTACTAAAAAGATAATATGCGAAAAGTCGATTGAGAAAATAACCGTGGCGGAAATATGTGAGAAGACCGGTGTCAATCCGAGAACCTTTTATCGCTATTTCAAAGACAAGTATGAGGTTATTGAGTGGATATACGCACACAGCTCCCTGACCTTAGGGCGCAGCGTGCCCGATTGGAGCTTCTGGGATTACTTCCCCTATATCGCAAAGCTGCTCTATGACGATCGTCTGTTCTACCGCCATGTATTTCAGTATCACGGGCAAAATTCATTCCGTCAGTACAGCATTACGCAGCTGCGCCCGATATTGGCGAAGGACTACGGCGTTTCCTTCCCGGGTAAGTCAAGCCTTGACTTTTTTATAGACCATATCTGTGACATGGCGTTTGATTCCTTCGTCATATGGCTGTCATCAGACCCGTGCATGAAGCCTGAAAAATTTGTCGCATATTTTCGCAAATGCTTTTTCAGCGTGTCCCAGACAAATCTATCTCTGCTGGCAGAGCACGCCCCATCTCAGGAGCTCTGACTATGCAAGATAATTTCACGGGCTTTGGGCGTCAAATTGCAAAATAACCCTTGCAAAT
>CAVAPH010000163.1:0-4204 GCA_963590455.1 bacterium
CAATCACCCTCACAAGGAGGAACTCAATGGCAAATCAGAAACCCGGGCAGGGGCCCATTCACGGCGCGGCGATACTTACCGTCGGCGTCATAATCATGAAGATACTCGGCTTCATATACAAGATTCCCCTCGGCAACATACTCGGCGACGAGGGCTACTCGATGTTCATGGGCGCGTACAGCATATATTTTATATTTTTCACCCTTGCAACCGCAGGTCTGCCTGTGGCGCTCTCCCGTCTCGTGGCGGAGGCTGATGCAAGCGGCAGGGCAAAGCAGGAAGAAAAGACCTTCCGTGTGGCGCGCAGGACCTTCTTTGTCATCGGCCTTGTTTTTGCGCTGATCATGTTCCTGTTTCCTGACTGGCTCGCCGACAAGTATCTTGAAAACCCGGATGCGGCGATGAGCATAAAGGCAATGAGCCCGGCGATACTGCTGGTATGCCTTGTCTCTGCCTATCGCGGCTATTGTCAGGGCAACGGCAACATGATCCCCACAACGGTCGATGAGGTTCTGGAGGTGCTCTTCAAGGTTATCTCCGGTCTTATCATCTCGCTTTTGATCATGCGCGCAGGGCTCGGCCGTCCGATGGGCGCTGCCGGGGCAATACTCGGCGTGCCGATAGGCGCCGTGGTATCGCTGATTTACATGATAATATACAAGCGCAGAAATTACGACCGTCTCGCCGCGCCCTATACGTCAGGCTACTTGAGCAGGAATGACGCGCCTGAGAGCAACGACAGAGTAGATTCCACGGGAAAAATCATCCATGATATTCTCACCATCGGCATTCCCATTGCCTTCGGTGCCTGCATCATGGCCATCCTCAACAGCATTGACTCAAAGCTGTGCATGAATCGCCTGCAGTCCGCTGCCGGATTCAGCTATTATCAGGCGAAGGTGCTCTACGGCGTGTACGGCAAGGCGCAGACTCTCTTCAATCTGCCCGCCGCATTTATTACACCGCTGACCATCTCTATAGTGCCTGCAATATCCGGCGCACTCGCACGCGGAGACAAGAAGACGGCTTCAACGGTTTCCGGCGATGCAATGCGCATCTCTGCCGCTATCAGTCTGCCAATGGGCGTGGGGCTTGCGGTGCTGAGCCGCCCGATTATGAACGTACTCTACCCCAACAGCAACGCTGCCGGCCCCGGACTTTTGAGCATAATGGGCGTGGCAAGCTTCTTTGTGTGCCTTGTGCTGATTGAAAACGCGGTGCTTCAGGCATCCGGCAGAGAAAAACTCACAATGATTACCATGATATCCGGCGGTGTTATTAAAATAGTCGTCAACTGGTTTCTCGTGGCACGTCCGGAGATAAATATTTACGGCGCCCCCGTCGGCACTCTGGTGAGCTATCTGACGATGGCAGCGATGAATTACATCTTCATGCGCAAGACCCTCGACGGCGGCCCTCATCTGTGGAAGGTTTTCTCCCGCCCGCTCGCTGCAAGCCTTCTGATGGGTGTTTCCGCGTGGGCAGTGTATGCCGTCTGCTCCCGTGTTCTCGGCGATGAGAGCTGGCTTATGACAGCGGTATGCATGATGCTGGCGGTTATAATCGCCGTTATTGTCTACGCACTGTGCATTATCTGGCTGAAAGTCATTACAAAAAGGGACCTTGAGGACATTCCCGGCGGCGAAAAAGTGGCATCGCTGCTGCATCTGAGCTGAAATCTCTGTCTTTTTTCAAAAATGCCGCAATTATCGGGAATTTACTCTTGATATTAGGCGCGAAATATGCTAAATTTCTATTTGCTGTCTTGCGCATAGCGGAGGGCACCGAAAATAATGAGAATTCTGCGCCGATATCGGGCAGACTCATCATATCATGGCTGAGGCCATAATTTTTAGGAGGAACATAAAATGAATAAAACCGAACTTATAGCTGCAGTTGCAGAAAAGGCCGGCATGTCCAAGAAGGACAGCGAGAAGGCAGTTAACGCTGTTTTCGAGACCATCACCGCAGCTCTGACCGAGGGTGACAAGGTTCAGCTCGTCGGCTTCGGCAGCTTCGATGTCAAGGAGCGCGCTGCTCACATCGGCCGCAACCCCCAGACCAAGGAAGAGATCGAGATCCCCGCAAGCCGCGTTGCATCCTTCAAGGTCGGCAAGGCTCTCAAGGACGCAGTTGCAAAGTAATCGATAAAGCTATTTCTTCGGCAGCGGGTTTCCCCGCTGCTGTTTTTTATACATGCTTCCGCACAGTACTGTTATAATAATCTTTTCAGGGAGAGTTAATTATGCGTCTGGATAAATACTTAAAAGTCTCCCGCCTGATAAAGCGCCGCACCGTGGCTAATGAGGCCTGTGACGGAGAGCGCGTCAGCGTTAACGGCCGGCAGGTGAAGGCGAGCTATCAGGTGAAGGTCGGCGATGTCATAGAGATCGCCTTCGGTCAGCGAAGCCTCAAGGTGGAGGTCACGCAGATAAACGAAAACGCAAACAAAGCCGACGCCCCGGCAATGTACCGGGAAATCGAATAATATTAAAAAGTTTAAAAGCGGTCGCTGCTGCGGCCGTTTTTGTTTTTCTTATCAGCCTGGTTTATGCCTTGTTTCTGTTTTGTAAATTTTTTTGGTAAAATTGCAATTTTTATCTTGAAACACAGCGGCCTATACTGTATAATAAAATTCGCGTACAGCCGGTACGCAGATTTACTTGAATCGAGGTATGCCATATGGAGTATACTGCAATAGCCAGCTGGTTGAATACGACCTTTGCCGGGTTCGACGATACCATACTGGAGTTCATGAACACACTGGCAATCAAGGCAGGCGGCTTCCTTACGCCTCTCATGAAGGTCATTACTTTTCTCGGTGAAAAAGGAATTATCTTTTTCCTGCTCGCACTTGGGCTCATGTGCTTCTCTAAGACGCGAAAGCTCGGCGTGTGCATTTTCGGCGCCGTCTGCTGCGGGGCACTGATCACGAATGTAATTCTCAAGGATCTGGTCGCAAGGCCAAGACCGTTTGAGAGCATGGTTACATATAAAAGCTTCTGGAACTTTATCGGCTCCCCCGAAGAGAGCGGATACTCGTTTCCCTCCGGACATGTAACCGCTGCTGCTGCCGGTATGGGAGCGCTTTGCTTTGTCCGCGGCAAGAAGTGGATACTGCCCTCTGCAATATGGGTGACACTGATGTGCGTATCGAGAAACTATCTCATGGCGCACTACCCCTCTGACGTGCTTTTTGCCGCCGTCATCGGCGTTTTTGCCGCATTTATTGCATATCTTATTACACGCGCAATCTTTATCTATCTTGAGGATAACGATGATTTCCCGCTCTGTTCCACCATTCTCTATTTCGATCTCGGTGAGCATCTGCCGAGTAAAGACGCCGTAGTCGCCGTCATAAACCGCACCGGCAAGCGCAGTGCTTCCGGAAACACCGGCTCACAGCGCACGGCTCGCCGCAAATCACGCGCACCGGAAATCGAAGAGGATATTGACGCTGAGGCTGAGCCCGAGCAGCGCCGCTCCGTGCGCCGTCAGGCAAGGGCTGAGCTTGAGGATGACAACGAGAATATAGCCGACGGTGAAAATTCCCGCACTCGCCGCAGCAGCCATGCGAAGAGCGAAGGCAGCAAATCCGGCGGCTTCAAGGCAGCGCTCAACTCCGCCGTGAGCGCCGGCAGCAATCTTATTGACAAGGTCGGCGGCAAGCGTGCATCAGACGATGCCGCTGAGACTCGCGCACCGCGCCGCAAGGGTGCTTCCGACTGGAACAATCGCTGGGAGCAGTATCAGAACTCCCGCAATTCTGCAAAGCGCAATAATTCAGATGAGCCCGAGGCAAAGGTCTACACTGATCCTGCTTCTGCGCCCGAAAAAGCTGCAGCACCCGTGAAAGCCGCAAGCCAGGTTGACGCAGTTCAGGCTCCTGTTGATGACGAGGACGCAGATATGAAGATTGTCGGCAGCGTCAAAGCCGCAAAGCCGGTTCCCGCCGCTGATGAGGACGTGAAAGTCGCCGCACCGCGCGAAAAGAAGAGCAGTGCAGAGCTCAACCTCGATGATATTGATCTGGATCTCTCCTCTTCCGACATCTACGGTTCGGACGACGGCATTGACTGGAAGCGTCTCGGTATAGAGTTTCCGGACGAGGACGAGGCGGAATACGAAGCCCCGGTAACGAGAAGGCGCAGATCCTCCTCCGCACAGCACGCCAGCGGCAGCTACAGAGGCCGTCACGAGAAAT
>CAVAPH010000164.1:0-4118 GCA_963590455.1 bacterium
CATACATTATGCGCAGGGAGAGATTATGGAGACAGTTGTTATTATCGGGGGCGGGGCATCGGGGATGATGGCTGCGCTTACGGCGGCGGAGAGCGGGCGGCGCGTTATACTGCTTGAGCGTCAGCAGCGAATCGGGCGCAAGCTTCTCGCAACCGGAAACGGCAGGTGCAATCTCACGAACATCGGCGCGAGCGCCGAAAACTATCACGGTGAGAACGAAAGCTTCGCCGCAGATGTGCTCGCACAGTTTCGCCCGCAGGATACACTCGATTTCTTCCACGCACTAGGCCTTGTTACTGTGACGGAATATGGCGGCCGCGTATATCCGCTGTCGAATTCCGCCAACAGCGTTGTGGACGTGCTGCGCTTCGCCCTTGAACGAAAGGGCGTCGAGCTGCGCACAGCCTGCCCTGCAAGAGAGATTATAAGAAACTCCGGCACGGGATACACCGTGCGCACGGACAGCGGAGATATAAGCGCGGACTATCTGATACTTGCCTGTGGCGGCGCGGCGGGCGCAAAGCTCGGCGGCGTTACGGACGGGTATGATCTGCTCAAGCCGCTCGGCCACAAGCGCACAAAGCTGCTGCCTGCGCTCGTACAGCTTATCACGGACGCTGAATATCCCAGAGCACTCAAGGGTGTGCGGGCTGACGCAAAAATCATGCTGTATTCCGGAGGGAATCTGCTCAAGGAGAGCGCGGGTGAGCTGCAGTTTACCGAAAACGGCGTCTCCGGTCCCGCCGCCTTTGATATTTCACGCATGGTGTCTGTGACGGGCGGCGACGCTTTGACGCTGAAAATAGATTTTTTACGTGAATACAGCGACGATGATGTCCGCGCCATGCTCTCGCAGCGTGCAAAGGATCTGCCGGAGCTGCCGTGCGCGGAGCTTTTTACAGGTATGCTGCATAACCGTCTCGGCCGGATGCTTGTAAAGTACGCTGGGATCGACGCTGCGGCAGCGCTGAAAACGCTGAATAACGAAAAGCTCGATGCCGCGTTGAAGGCATGCAAGGCCTTCAGACTGAAGGTAAAAGGGACTGAAGGCTTCGACAATGCGCAGGTCACGGCAGGCGGCATACGCACGTCAGGCATAGATCCGCACACTCTGCAGAGCTGGTTTATGCCGGGGCTCTTTATCTGCGGGGAGCTGCTCGATGTCGACGGCGACTGCGGCGGGTATAATCTGCAGTGGGCCTGGGCCAGCGGACATGTGGCAGGGAGGCTCGGCAAATGATACTTGTAAGACGTCTGCGGCTTGAAACAGATGAAAATATAAATGCGCTGAAAAAACGCGCGGCAAAAAAGCTGCGCATACAGGAGCGGGAGATTACCGAGCTTAAGCTTATAAAACGCTCGCTCGACGCGCGAAAAAAGGATGATATACACTATGTCTGCACTGCGGCGGTCTCAGTCTCGCTGCGGGAGGACAAGCTTCTTGCGCGCGTCGGAGGTCCGGACGTTTGCGAATATACGGAGCTTGAATATATAATTCCGCAAATTTCAGCTGATACGCGCCCCGTTATAGTCGGCTTCGGCCCGGCCGGAATGTTCGCAGCGCTGGTGCTCTCATATGCGGGACTGCGCCCGATAGTGATAGAGCGCGGGCGTGATGCCGTCAGCCGCAAGACCGCAGTTGATGCCTTCCGCGCCGGAGGTGCGCTGGATACAGAGTGCAATGTCCAGTTCGGTGAGGGCGGAGCCGGCACATTTTCTGACGGTAAGCTCAATACCGGCACGCATGACAGGCGCATATTCTGGGTGCTGCGGCAGTTTTACGCACACGGCGCGCCGGAGAGCGTGCTGTACGATGCAAAGCCGCACATCGGCACAGATATTTTAATAGACATCGTGCAGAATATACGTGCTGATGTCATTGCCCACGGCGGCGAGGTCCGCTTTTCATCAAGAATGTCCGGATTGAAAAGCGAGAATGGGCGTCTCACCGGGATAGAAATAACGACGCCGGATGAAAAATATACACTTCCGTGCACAAGGCTCATTCTCGCCATCGGTCACTCATCGCGCGATACCTTTGAGCTTTTAAACAACTTCGGCCTTGATATGCAGCCGAAGCCGTTCTCTATGGGTGTGAGAATAGAGCAGCGGCAGGAGAAAATAGACCTTGCACAGTACGGAAGACCGCGCGGTGAGCTTCCGGCGGCGGATTATTCGCTGAATGTGCATCTTCCCGACGGTGAGAGCGCCTATACTTTCTGCATGTGCCCCGGCGGCGAGGTGTTTGCCGCGGCTTCGGAAGCGGGCGGTGTGGTCACAAACGGGATGAGCTACTCAAAGCGCGACGGGGAGAACGCGAACTCCGCGCTTCTTGTCACTCTGCACCCGGAGGACTTCCCGGACAAGAGCGTACTCGGCGGAATGTACTGGCAGCGCGAAATCGAACGCGCAGCATATAGCTACGGCGGCGGAAATTATCTTGCCCCGGCACAGACGGTCGGTGACTTTCTTGCACATAGGGCGAGCACCGGCCCCGAGGACGTGAAGCCGAGCTATCGCCCCGGTGTCATATGGTGCGAGCTGCGCGATGTGCTGCCGGAAAAAATAACCGGAGTTCTTGAGGAAGCCCTGCCGGAGCTCGGCAAGAAGCTGCCCGGTTTTGACGATGCCGCCGCAGTGATGACGGCACCCGAAACCCGCTCCTCCTCACCCGTGCGCATAGTAAGAGGAGATACGCTGGAGAGCAGTCTTTCAGGTCTATACCCCTGCGGCGAGGGTGCCGGATATGCCGGAGGCATAAGCTCCGCCGCGGTAGACGGTATGCGCTGCGCCGAAGCCGTAATAAAAACGTATCTGCAAAATTAAGAGCTCTGTCTTAGTCATGTCTTAAATAATGCTCCCGACGTAGACGGCCGGGAGAGCTAATTTACAGCAATCCGAAATTCAAACATGAGGTGATCATATGCCGCTGCACATAGTCAGAAACGACATAACACGCATGACGACGGACGCCATAGTCAACGCCACTGACAGCGCACTGAGCGGAAGCGGCGGAGTAGATGCCGCGATACATGCTGCGGCCGGACCGGAGCTGTCAGAGGCATGCATGAAGCTTGGCAGCTGCGCGGTCGGAGAGGCCAAGATTACGGACGGCTTCAAGCTTCCGGCAAAGCACATCATCCACACCGTCGGTCCGCGCTGGCACGGCGGTTTCTGCGGAGAGCAAAAGCTGCTGCGGAGCTGCTACAAAAGCTCTCTCACTCTTGCCGAGCGCTGCGGCTGTGAATCCGTCGCTTTCCCGCTGATTGCCGCAGGCACGTTCGGCTACCCCAAAGAGCTGGTGCTCAAGGCTGCGACCGAGGCGATAAGCGAATTTCTGCAGAGCAGCGACATGGACGTGTTCCTTGTCGTATACGGGCATGGCAGCTATCAGATAAGCAAAAAGCTCTTCAAAGACGTTGATGCCTATATTGACGATAACTATACGGGCCTGCACACCTGTGGTTCGAACATATTTCCGAGTCCACGTCCGCGTGGGAGAAGCCTGCAGGATTTGGACGCTTCATCTGATGATATATTTGATCTTGATGATGTGGAAAATAAAAGCGCAACGCTACCCTACGCTGTTTTCGAAGCTGCCGATCTTGATGATCCGTTCGGGCAGCTGGACGAGAGTTTTTCCGAGATGCTGCTGCGCAAGATCACCGAGAGCGGCATGACAGATGCGCAGTGCTACAGAAAAGCCAATATCGACAGGCGGCTTTTCTCTAAAATACGCTCCGATAAGAGCTATCAGCCCTCAAAGCCGACTGTTATCGCGTTCGCGCTTGCGCTGGAGCTGCCTCTGCCGGAGATGAAGGACATGCTGATGAAGGCGGGCTTTGCGCTCTCTCGTTCAAGCAAATTCGATGTGATTATCGAGTATTTTGTCAAGCACGGAAATTACAACGTCTATGAGATCAACGAGGTATTATTCGAATATGACCAGAGCCTCATAGGTGCGTGAAATGTCGCCTCGCATGCGACCTTTTGAAATAGAATACGGCTATAATATGACTGTAAGGTAAAGAAACCAAACAGTCATATTTTTTATGGAGGTATTAAGGTTGAAACATTGTAATCTAAGTACCATTCCGAAAAGAGCGCACAAACCTAAG
>CAVAPH010000165.1:0-4102 GCA_963590455.1 bacterium
GTAGATCAGATCGGGGACGATCGTGATGAGCACGGGGCAGAAGGTGAGCAGGAGCAGGACGAGTATCAGACAGAGGATAAACGGCCATATTTCTTTCAGGAATTCGCTTATCGGGCAGTGGGTGATGCCGCAGGTGGTGAACATCATGGAGCCGAAAGGAGGCGTAATGCCGCCGATCATGATGTTGACGATTGCGACAAGACCGAAGTGATACACATCGATGCCGAGGCTTCTCGCAACAGGCAGAAGCAGCGGGGTGATGATCATAAGAGCAGCGCCGCCCTCGAGGAACATACCCATGATGAGCAGAATGACGTTTGTGAGCATGAGGAAGACATACTTGCTGCTTGTCAGGTTCAAAATGGCAGTGGTGACTATCTTGGGCAGGTTGATCCAGGTCATGTACTGACCGAAGACAGATGCGGAGACCATGATCAAAACGACGCTTGAGGTGCCGGCAATGGTATCAAGCACGATGGGAATGAAATGCTCACGGAAGGAAAGACGCTTATAGACGAGCTTGCCTATAATGAAGCAGTACAGAACTGCGACTGCGCCGCCCTCTGACGGAGTGAACATACCAAAGCGCATGCCGAGAATGATGCCGAAGGGGAAGAACAGACCCCAGAAGGAATCAAGTGCCTGCTTGGCGATAACCTTTGCAGGGGGGAACTTGTCTCTGGTTGTGGGGTAGTTGCGCTTCTTTGCGATAATCGCGACAGTAATCATCATCGAAACGGACATCAGGATACCGGGTACGTAACCGGCAGCGAACGTGCGGCCGAGAGATGCCTGAGCGATAAGGCAGTAGACAATGAGGTTGACTCCGGGAGGAATAACGGGGGTTGCGGCGGATGATGCCGCAGTGATGGCAGCGGAGAACGCTTTGGAGTAGCCGCGCTTTTCCATCTCGGGGACGAGCATCTTCGACTGCATCGCGCAGTCTGCGTTTGCTGAGCCGGAGCAGCCGCCCATCAGCATGGACAGCAGCACGTTGACCTGAGCAAGGCCGCCGCGCATATGACCGGTGACGCATTCACAGAAGTCCATCATCTTGTCGCTGATACCGCCGAAGTTCATGACGGAGCCGGACATGATGAAGAACGGGATTGCCAGCATGGAGAAGGACTGGGTGGAGTTCATGACCTTCTGCAGCAGCAGCCAGCACTGAGTGCTGGGGTCAAGCACGAGGAAGTAGAAGAAAGTGGAGCCGAAAAGGGCGTAAACTATGGGCAGTCCCGCAAAATACAGCAGGAAAACCATGATAATGGGGATAATCTGAGTGAAGGTCAATGTCATCAGAAGTTCCCCCCTTCTACCTGATGCCCGATAGGATCATCGGACTCCTTGGGCTTTATGATATGGAGTCTCTCGGTCAGCAAGAAGTAGATCGAATAGATCGTGGACAGGCCGAAGCCGATAGGCACCGCAATGCCGGTGAAAATCTTGGGTACACGCAGTATATCGGTAACTGCGGGTTTAAAAACTCCTCTGACAAAGAGAAGATTGTATGCATACTGAGAGCAGATCACCGTGAGCATGATGAGTATTGCAAGCTCGATAATGCTGACGACGAACATGAGCACGCTTTTCGTTTTTCCGTGCAGCAGGTTTACGACAATGTCGACACCGAGGTGCGCATGCTTACGGTAAGCATAGGCACTGCCGATGAAGACCGTCCATACAAACAGACTTGTAACAACTTCCTCGCTCCACTGGAGGGGGGATTTGAGGATGTAACGCATCAGGACGTTCAGGTTAACTATGACAACACAGGCCACGAGAGTTGTGCCGGTTATAATGGCGTCGAGGTTCTTCAGTATGTACTTAAGGGTTATTTTTTTCTTCATATAAAATCCTTGCAGTAACAAAATTTGAACAACTCATTCTTACGGGTACTTAACCCGACTAATTTACACGTCAAGACCGTAAAGAATCTTAACAGTCCTATAAAGCTCATCGCGGACTGCCCGAATTTCTTCAGGCAGTCCTGACGTTGAAGCGTAATTTATTAAGCTGCGCTTAGATATAAATTATGCGTTGTTTGCGCGGTACTCAGCAACAAGACCGACGAGAGTGTCGTAAGCTTCCTGAGTGGAGCCGTACTCTTCGATGATCCAGTCGATAACGGGTGCGCAAGCTTCCTGGAATGCTTCCTTATCAACTTCGTTCCAGGTAACGCCCTGCTCCTTGAGGAACTCGATCTGAGTTGCTTCGTCTTCCTCGCAGGAGGTCTGCTCCCACATGCCGCACTCATAAGCTGCGTCCTCAATGATGGTCTGGTACTTCTCAGGGATGGTGTTCCAGCAATCCTCGGAGATGAAGAGCCAACGGGTTGCGATCAGGTGGTTGGTCTCAGCGACCTTCTTAACCAGCTCGTAGGGGTTGCCTGCGCCGGCAAGGGTGGAGACGGAGCCCTCGAAGCCTTCAACAACGCCGGAAGAAATGGCGGAGAGGCATTCGGTGAAGCTCATCGGGTTTGCGGTTGCGCCAAGGCACTCAAGGGTCTTGGTGAAGAGAGCGGAGGAGGTAGCACGAAGAACGTGGCCCTTCAGATCCTCGGGAGTGTAAACGTCGAGGTTGGTGACGACGGAGCGGAAGCCGAAGGAGTAGTGAGTGTCAAGAACATGAATGCCCTGCTCTGCAAGCTCATCCTTGAGCTGTGCAACGAAGTCGGAATCCATGACGTAGTTGTACTCGGCATTGCTACTGTAGAGCATCGGAGCGAGGACCATTGCGGCGTCGCCGACGTAGTCTGCAAACAGGGAAGGCTCCTCAAGGCCCATCCAGTTCTCGCCGTTTACTGCACGGGTGACGGAGTCGCCGTAGCAGTCAAGCTCGTTCTGGCCGTAGTAGGTAACGGTGATGTGGCCTTCGGTTCTCTCGTTGATCATCTCAGCGAGCTTCTCGGAAGCCTTGTAGTTCCATTCAGTGGGCTGGAAGACGTTAGAGAACTTCAGCTCGAGGTAGAAGTCGTCCGCATCGTCTGCGGCAGCTTCGGTCTCGGTGGCCTCGGTAGTCTCAGCTGCTGCGTCGGAAGCAGCAGTGTCAGTGGTGGCTGCAGTGCTCGAAGAGGAGCTGCCGCATGCGCACAGTGCGAAGATCATGACAAGTGCCATGAGCATTGCGATGATTTTTTTCATTATGTCTCTCCTTGAAATAAGATTTTCCGTATTAACATCCGTTCAGACACTTGTGCACATTGCAGAGAAATGTAACAGGGGTGATTCAAACCACAGGTAAGTTTCTGGTAAAATGCCAGTAAAGATATCGTAAAATTCAAACCATCACCGCTAAGAATTTGACCGTTTTGCGTCAAAAGTGTTAACAAGGTGTTAAGGCATAAGCAGAATACACCTAAGCAGCGGCGTATGTCAATCCAAACCTATGTGCATTTTGACGGAAACGCAAATAATCAGCGTTATGCTGTAAAAGGCAGGTGCAATTTTGTTATAAATATTTTTTTGGCAATCATTCAAATTCCTGATATTTTGGTGTAGACTGTATCTTAACAAGTTATATTCGGAGCAATTATGGCATTATATGAAGCAAAAATAAAACACACAGAGGAAACACTCACGGCGCTGGCACACATGCAGTACGATCTTTTCTGCTCCGGCAACCGTATCGCAAGATCGGCCGTTGCGGCAGGGCTTTTTGTTTTCGGCGCGCTGAATTACACCCAGTGGTGGGGGCTGCTGCTCATCGCCTACGGCAGCTATCTCATATCAAGCAAGTATGCCGCGTCAAACCGCACGGCAAAGCAGCTCGCAAAGCATATAAATGAATCCGGCGGAGAATACCCCTCGTCCAAGTATATCTTTGAGGAAAACCGCATGCGCGTGATCACCCTGCCGAACAACGCAGAGCTTGACCCGCTCCAGTATTCCGACGTAGCCGGCCTGGGCGCGGATCTCAATAACTTCTATATCTTCCGCACGGAGTATGGCGGATACATGATCCCCAAATCCGAGCTTGGCGATAAGAGCGAGGAGTTCAAGAAATTCATAGAGCGGAAAACCGGCAAGCTCTTCGTAACAAAGCGCAGCCGCTTCATAAAACTCCGCGAATGGCTCTACCGCAAGAATAACGAACCCCCGCA
>CAVAPH010000166.1:0-4099 GCA_963590455.1 bacterium
GTCTTGCTTCCCACAAAACCAATGATTATATTAGGCAAGGTTTTTGAAAAGCTAGGCGAAGAGTCGACTTACATTTGGCTAATTCATTCGTTCTTCTGCTACTACTGGCTGCCAAAGCTGACATATATGCCGAAATATTCGCCGCTCATATTCCTGTGGCTGCTTGTGTTGAGCTTTGTCAGTGCAAAGATTATAAGGCTGATCAGTAAATATTTCGGCGTGCTTTGTGACAAGTTGGCGCAAAGGAATGGAGCTGCAGCATGAGAGGTGATTATGTCATGGAATTCAGCAGACATGATACTACGGTTATCAAAGGAATCGCTATATGCCTGATGCTTTACCACCATTTGTTTGGCTTTTCGGAGAGACTGACTGAAGTCACTTATGTATCCTTGTTCTATTTCAACGGGACAAATCTTGCGGAGTGCCTCGGCGCCTTTGGCAAGGTTTGCGTACCATTGTTTACTTTACTGAGCGGCTACGGCTGCTATATGTCATCTTGCCGGACAAATGATACTCAAGCTATTGTTCAACGTCAAATTACTAAGTTATATAAGAGCTTTTGGACGGTTTTCTTTGTCTGTCTTCCAATTTTGATATACGAGCATCGTGCACTTCGCTCACAACTTCTTTATGAAATTATCTATAACTTTCTGAATATAAGCACATCTTTTAACGGAGAATGGTGGTTTATATTGCCGTTTACCGTACTTTTGATATTTTTCCCGACGATAAAGCGCTTCCTCGAAAGAAAAGATTCTTCGTTTTGCACTGATGCGTTTTTGCTTGTTGTCCTGACTTCGTTACTGACGAATCTATCTGCTACGTTAGGTGAAGTGTTCTCGTTCTCTACGCTTTCAGAAAATATGTTTTGGATGCTGCTTGAGTTAGCTCCGCCTTTTATAACAGGGTGCATTTTTGCCAAATATAATATTTTATCCAGAACAAAAGAAAAATTCGGAGGGCGCCCACTGTGTTGTATTGCTGTACTGATTATGCTGGGTGTTGCGTTTCTTGAACGTCCGTATCTTACAGTGTTCTATGATTACATAATTGCGTCAGTGCTTACGGTTAGCATTATAATTTTACTTCCCACAAAACCAATGATTATATTAGGCAAGGTTTTTGAAAAGCTAGGCGAAGAGTCGACTTACATTTGGCTAATTCATTCGTTCTTCTGCTACTACTGGCTGCCAAAGCTGACATATATGCCGAAATATTCGCCGCTCATATTCCTGTGGCTGCTTGTGTTGAGCTTTGTCAGTGCAAAGATTATAAGGCTGATCAGTAAATATTTCGGCGTGCTTTGTGACAAGTTGGCGCAAAGGAATGGAGCTGCAGCATGAGAGAAAGTAAAACAATGGAATTTTCCAGGCGCGACACAAAAATAATGAAGGGCATAGCCATCTGCCTGATGATATGCCATCACACATTTACATTTGCAGACAGATTGCATGGCGTGAGTTATGTTTCACTTTTTTCACTGTTCGGCTATCAGTTTGCGACATATTTCGGCCATTTTGCCCGCGTGTGCCTATATATCTTTACCCTTCTCGGAGGTTATGGAACATATATATCTGCAAAGAAAACAGAAGATCTCGCTGCCATGACTGGGCGGCATCTGGCTAACCTGTATACAACGTACTGGAAAGTGTTCGTTATTGCGGTTCCGCTGTATTTCCTTGCAGGTTTGGGACCGACGGAACACGCCGCGCAGGATGTAATATACAGCTTCCTTGGTATGCGCTTCAGCTTTTGCGAAGAGTGGTGGTTTGTTGTCCCGTATGCACTTTTGACAATATGCTTTCCGCTGATGCAGCGCGTTATTGACCGAAAGAATGCGTATCCTTTTATGGATTTTACGCTTATAATTTTAATAAATGCTGTTATCTATTACATCATTCCAAAACTTGAAACGATTTCAATTTTTGTTCCGCTTTCGGAGAGCATGCTATGGGATCTCAGCTATGCTACGCTTACAGTGCTGCCGTCATATCTTGTTGGCTGCGTTCTTGCAAAATATGATTTGCTGTCTGCGGTGAAGCGCCGTTTAACCGGCCATCTTTCATACGTTATCGCTGCAATAATAATCATGGGCTGTGCAGTTTATATTCACACATACAACTGGGAGTATTATGATTTTATAAATGCAACCGTTGTTATAATATGTGCGCTTATACTGCTGCAGACCAAATTGGGCCGCATACCTGCGTGGATTTTAGAAAAATTGGGCGAAGAGTCAACTTACATGTGGCTGCTGCACACTGTGCTGGCCTATCATCTCTGCCAACCTTTGGTGTTTGCGCCTAAGTATTCTATACTCATTTTCATTTGGCTCGTGCTGCTGTGCTATGTCGGTGCAAAGATTATCCGGATTTTTTGGAAATATGTCGGAGTATTGACGACAAAGATTTTTGCAGCAAGGCAGGAGGTATCCAATGGTACTTGACAGAGAAGTACTCGACTGTCGTTATAAGCGCTCAGATATAATTTTAGCTATTGTTATAGCCGTTATTGTCCTCGCTTTGACGACATTTAGCCTTTATCCGAGCTGTATTTGGGGCGATGATTTTGCCGGATACATCAACGAAGGCATTGCTATTGCACAGGGCAGATTGGAAGAGCAAGCTGAGCTTAATTATTTCATGCACCCGTCCAGCATGCCGAAAGAAGCTGACGGCTCGCTGGTGTATGTCTGGGGCTATCCTCTTATGCTCGCAGTGATCTATCTTATATTTGGTTATGACACGGTGAATTTCAGTAGCATCATATATTATAAAATTCCTTCGGTAATATGTTTCACCCTGTTTGCAGCCGTACTGTATCTCTTCTTTCGCAGACGTTTTAAAACTTTGCCGTCTGTATTTCTCAGCTTAGCATTTTGCAGTGGGCAGTTATTTTATGATTTGATAAATTCAGTATATAACGACGTTGTATACATGTTTTTTTGCACTCTTTGCCTGCTGCTGATAGAACAGTATTTTGCGCATAATGAGATCAAGAAACGTCTCATACCCGGGATTATCCTTGGCGTGGTGTTGTGGTATACGTATGAATTGCGGTTGAACGGTGTCACGCTTCTGCTTGTATTTGCTTTTTGCCATGTCATAACCGTGGTAAAAGAGAAGAGCTTCAGCAAGAGTGATATACTTATACATCTCATACCATACACACTATTCTTTGGACTTAGGTTCTTCTCAGAGCAATTAATTTTAATGCCTGCTACGTCAAACGCCAGCGATTTTGATAATATTGACCTGCATACAACGGCGGCAAATGCGCTCTATTATGTTACGGGACTCATTGATACGATACGCGGAGGTATCAGCGGGATTATTTATTTTTTTATTCCGGAGTCCGTTTTGCCCAATATGTCTCAGAAGGCCTATGATTTAATTTATACGACATCGCAGATCGCGTCTTACGTGTTTTTTGGCATGGCAGCTGTCGGCATTGTCACTTACGGAATAAAGAAAAATTTGCAGCTCAGCTTATATGCTGTCGGAAGCGCAATAGGAACTTGCCTGCTGCCATACAATCAGGGCCTTCGCTATCTTTATGGTATAATGCCGGTGATAATGCTGTTCTCAGGGTACGGCTGCAAATATGTGGTTAACATAATATCAAAACATTTGATAAAAAAAGAAGCGCATAGCAAATATAAATTTGCTGTTTGCGCAGTTATTACGGCTGTTATGTCGATAGCGGTTATCTCACCAATCATTCGCAACGATATTGAAAACTGCGAGTTGCTCGAAGCAAGTGGTGATGATATACACGCCAATATGACCGGGGCCTATTCACCAAATGCCATCGAAATTTACCGCTATGTTCAAGACAACACCGAACCGGATGATATCATTTGCTTCTATAAACCGAGAGCCTTGTATTTAAATACGGGACGCGTAAGCTATTCACACATTGATGGAGATAGAAGCCCGCTTGACGCTGATTACTGTATCCTGACGGAGTTTTTCTATGATTATTACACCAATACAGAAAAACCGGAGTGGTTTGACAGCTTTGAGGTAGTATTGAGAACCCCCGAGATGACGGTTATGCGCAAAAAATAATTTATCTCTAATTATTTTCTAATAAT
>CAVAPH010000167.1:0-4058 GCA_963590455.1 bacterium
TTCATTTGCTCTCCCCTCCTTATGCTTTGGGCCAGCCGGTGGCGGCGGTGGCGGAATCACCGTTGTTGGCGGTCTGTACTGCCTGCGCGGTGACGTCAACCGTGGCGGTGGAATTCTGATACTCGTTGCCCATCTCGGGGGCAAAGGCGACTGCGGTGAATATAGGCTCGGTGGTCTCGCCGGGTGCGAGCGCCTTATTATAGTAATAATATCCGTCAGTGCCGCGCGTCCACGCCTTGTCGTTTATATCAAGCGATATGAGATCGGTCTCAACGCTGCTGCCGTCGGAGAGTGTGACCTTCTTCTCGACAAGAACACGTATCCACGCCTCGGACGCACCGGTATTCTCCACCTCGGCGATTTTCGTTGCAGAGACGCCGGGCATAACGCCGGTGAGATCCTCAAAGGGCTCGGTCTTCGCCTCATCCGCCCACTCGTGCAGCTTAATGCCGATGCCGCCGGTCGTGATGACGTTGTGCGCCGTCCCCTCAGAGGTGTAATAAGCAAGCGTCCCCGCGGCGAGCATGGCAAGGCATGCCGCCAGGAGAGAGAGAATAAAAATTCTTCGCTTCATTGTTCGTGCTCCTCTCAAGATGAAAGATTATGATTACGGGATAAAATCCCTCAAAGTTTCAGACCATATGAGAACACCCGAGCATTTCCCCCGGATGCTCTCATATGGCCTCTGCCCCGAATAGGGGCAGGGACCAAAGAAAGTAATGAAAACTATAAATCAGGCAGCTGCTTTGCCGTAATTGTTCCAGGGGTTAGCAGAATCGGAAGGAGTGCCGAAAGAAGCGTTAAGTGCAGCAAATGCATCATCAAATCCATCGGTCTGAGTGCCTTCTGCAAATACGAGAATGTTCCAATTGCCGTTCAGAGTCTCATCTGCCTTTTCAATGTCAGCATTGGTAACATCCTTGTAGAGATATACCTGGTGCATTGCATCGACAGTAACATCGCCAGCCTCAAGTGCAGTCTCATAGGTTACAACGTATACGTTGTAGCTGATGCCACCGATAGTAGTGGTGTACTGGTTCCAAGCGTCGCCGCTGCCAACAAAGCTTGTACGACCGGTAGTAACCTTTTTGCCCCAGTTCCAGTAGCCATCAGTGTAGGTTGAAGAATCTGCATTGAAGTGCAGAAGATTCTTAGAAGCATCATAATCAGGATCTGCATTGTCCAGAACAGAAGGAATAGCTATATGCACGCGGACGTATGCATCGCTCTTGCCGGTATTCTCAACATAAACACGCTTTGCGATGGTATTAGTTTTGTTATCACCAGGCATAAGGACCTGATCTTCAAGCCATTCCTGATAATCTTCATCAACAAGCGGAGTAGCGTCTTTGTTTGCCTCATGCAGGTCGATCGCAACGTTACCAACGGTGAAGGTGTTGGTTGCGCTGTCGGTATCGGTGAAGTATGCGAGGGATGCGCCGGCGATTGCTACTGCAACGAGTGCGACGCAGAGGAAAATAGCTGTGATTTTCTTCTTCATTGTTTTCTTCCTTTTCTTTATTTTTTATTTTATTCTGCACATCCGTGCAGTCGGGTACGTGGTGATACTCCCGGGAGTTATGCTGCCGGTGAAGGTGTGGGGGTAGCCGTGGGGGTAGCCGTGGGTTTCGCTGCTGCCCATGCTGCAGCTGCGGTGGCCATGTTGTCCTTCTGCACTGCGTAGGCGGTGAAGGTCAGGGTCGGATTGGTGGTTATGCTCTGGATATCAGCCTTAGTCAGATCTTCGCTGACGGTAACCTCGTTGCCCTTAAGGACATCGTAAGTTGTATCAGTATCAACTGCAGAATACTCACGATAGTAGACGTTTGCAGGAATTTTCGTGCCATCGCCCTTTGTCCAACCGTCAGCTATTGCGTAGGTCACCTTGCCGCTGACAAACTCGCCGGATTCCTCGACCTCGACGAACAGCCAGCAGTCTTCGGAGCCTTTCAGAACTGTGACTTTCGGGTTTTTCGTAATATTAACGCCGGGGATTATCTTATAGTCATCGCCGGTTGTCTCCGCCAGGGTGATGTTGATATCTCCGTAGGTAAAGGTGTTAACAACGGAATCCGTCTTTGCAGTCAGCCATGCAACAGTACCTCCGACGGCGCAGCCGATCATCAATACCAGAGTGAGCAGAAGAATAAGCATCTTGCTGCTTACGCCGCGGCTGCTTTTAACATGTCTTCCCATTTTTGTTTTCCTCCTTTCCTCGGATATTTGCTAAGGTAATATATCTACTCGGCATATCACCGGATAGAGACCAAGTGAGTTATGCGAGAGTTAAGCTATCTTATCCAGCGTATGCTTCCCATGCTTCGTCAGCGGTCGTAAAGCCGTCGGCCTGGATTGCGTATGCGTTGACCGTGATGGTCATGCCTTCGATGGTCTTAAGCTGCTCATTTGTGATGAAGCCGGGGACAGTGATGGAATCAAACAGAGCGTCCAGAGCGACATCAGCAGTGGGGGCTGCAACTGTATCCTTGTACCAGAACTCGTAAGTACGAGTGTTATTCGCTGTATCCTCTTTGTTTCCCTTATAAAGCCAAGTGTTTTCATCATATCCATTGAAGATGCTGGTCAGCTCGGCGCCTGTGGGAGCAAAAATGGCATCCAACTCTTTTGCTTTGCTAAAGGTAACGGTCATCTTTACGTAGCTGGACTCGCTGCCTTTAACTACAGTGACCATCGGGTCCTTGTTGTAGGTGTGACCGGGCAGGAGCTTGTATTTGTTTGCCTGTACACGACCGGCTTCATCACCCGTAACCACAGAGCCATCAGAATTAGCTTTTGCTTCGTCCAGTTTGATGTCAACATTACCGACAGTGAACGTATTTACGACTTCATCGTCGTCAGTCAGATATGCGACTGTGCCCATGACTGAGGCAACTATGAGCAGAACCGCGCAGAGGGTCATAAGCAGTGCTTTTTTACCTGTTTTCATTTCCGGGATCTCCTTTTAAAAATTTTTATATTGGGAGCCTTGCGGCTTTGCCCACGTGTGAAATTTGAGAGGCAGCGTTATTTCCCTGAACGCTGTGCCAGAAGCTGCTGGAGTTTCTGGGAGGCCTCTCTGTCGAAGCGCCCTGCGAGGATATCGCGGCGGAGGGCTTCAACCTCGGCTTCGGTGAGAAGATTGTGCGTCTTGCGGCGGATGTCCTCGGTCAGCTCGTCGTCCTCGTATTCGGTATCGTGCTCATCCTGATACTCATCATCGTGGATGCTCTCAGCGGGAACGGGTACGGGCTTTTTCGCCGCGCGCCTTTTTCTGCCATTCCTTTTCTCATCCTGCTTGTCGTCCTTGCCCTTGTCCTTATTCTTGCCGTCGTCGGCGAAGACGTCGGGGAGGAAGACCAGAAACAGGAGAATAGCGCCTGCAGAGATGGCGACGTACATTCCGGGGGGATGCTGGATATAATTTGCGACGTAGCCGAGATACGGGATTGTGAAGACGGGCGTGCCGATTACGTTTTTATAATGCACAAGCGTGCCGTCCTCCGCCTCGTTCGCGTCGCCCTTCGTGCGGAAGCGGATAACGGTGGGGTCGTCCTCATCGGGAACTATGCCCACAACGCGGTGGGTGGCAATCGTGTCCTCATTGAGCATGAAGGTGATAACCTGCCCCTCCTCGATGGTGTAGGGGTCAACCGTCTTGACGTAGATGAGTGAGCCTGTGTGATACGTCGGCTCCATCGAGCCGGAGAGCACGGTGTAAACCTGCAGCCCCACAAGCCTCGCGCCGACCATGAGCAGTGCCATAAGCACCACAAGCCCGACTAAAATACTGCTGATGACGTTCCACGCCTTTTTCACTGATCGGCTCATATATTTCTCTTCTTGCTCTCTTCTATCATTTATTCTGACATATGTCAGAGAATTTCGGCGTTATAGCCAAATCGAGCACCGCGCATGCAGCACGGTGCACAAAGTTTCACTCGTCTGTAGCCATTCGCTTACAGGCAAAACTAAAATATAGCAAAATTGCAGCCGCCATCGACCTCGATTTGCCGCAATTTTGTTCAAATTTCGCAGAGTTTGCCCCTCTGCGAGGGGGA
>CAVAPH010000168.1:0-3765 GCA_963590455.1 bacterium
GGCTGCATTGTGCACCCAAACCAATGCATTTGCCCTTCGAAAAAGGCACAAAAGCACCCAAACAAAAACATTGTCAGTACTTTGACGTACTCGAACCGCAAAGAGGACAGTGCGCTGAAATAAATGCAAAAGAAAGCTAAAAAATACAAAATGCGCTTATCCGGATGAAACTTTGTAAAATATTCGTCATTTTGCAACTTAAAACATCCGATTTATCGTCATTATGTTCATTGACGAGTGCAAAGCAAAATGATAGAATATATACGACCTGAGAAAGGTAAATGAAGGGCGGCGATGCATGAAGTGAAGAAAATGTTTGTCCTTATCGGCAACTACGGCAGCGGTAAGACGGAGCTTGCTTTGAACTTCGCGTTTAAGGCGGCAGAGCGCGGCGAGCGGACGGAGCTGCTTGATCTGGACATGGTCAACACCTATTTCCGACTGACGGAGAGAGGCAGAATGACAAGAATGAAGGAGATAAGGCTCGTTTCACCAAACTATGCCTGCTCCGGCATCGAGACGCTCTCACTTCCGGCTGAGGTGGCCTCCGCTTTCGATATGGACTGGGACACGGTTGTGTTCGATGTCGGCGGTGATGCAACCGGCTCCACGGCTCTGGGACGCTATCATCAGGATTTCATGGATCTTGAGCCCGGCGCATTGCAGGTTTTGAACGTCGTAAATACAAGGCGTCCGCTTGCAGGTACGGTTGAGAAAATAATCCACCTGCAGGAGGAGATGGAGAAGCACTCAAGGCTCAAAATAACCGGCATGATAAATAACACGAATCTTGCCACGGTTACAGGTCCGGATGAGCTGCGCGACGGTTACGAGATAATCCGTCAGGTGTCTGAGCGGACAGGAACGCCGGTAATGTATACATCCGGCAAAAAACAGTGGCTCGATCAGTTCCTCGCCGAGGGACACGATCCCAAGTATATCGGCACACCCATTGCGATAGATACCTATATGGAGCGCGACTGGGACAGCTGGGTAAGAAGCCTGTAAATTCAGCGCAACCCCGCTTATGCGGTTTTTTGATAAGTAAAAAGGCAAAATCAAAATAGAAAAGAGGTTGTACAATGGTAAAAGTAACTATCAATGAGCTGGTCTGTAAAGGCTGCGGCCTCTGTGTGAGGGCGTGCCCGAAGGCTGTTTTAGGCCTTTCAAAGACAAAGCTCAACGCAAAGGGCTACCATCCTGCCGAGGTAGTCGACCAGGCAGCATGCATAGGATGTGCAAGCTGCGCACGTACCTGCCCCGATGTGGCAATCAGGATAGAGAAGGATTAAGGAGGAAAGAAAAATGGCATTAACTCTTATGAAGGGTAGCGAAGCGATCGCTGAAGCCGCCATTCGTGCAGGCGCGCGTTTCTTCTTTGGCTATCCTATCACCCCGCAGACTGAAATCCCCGAATATATGTCCGCACGTATGCCCGAAGTTGGCGGCTGCTTCCTTCAGGCAGAAAGCGAAGTTGCGGCAATCAACATGGTGTACGGCGCAGCATCCACCGGTGCCCGCGTTATCACCTCTTCCTCCAGCCCCGGAGTCAGCCTCAAGCAGGAAGGCATTTCCTACTGCGCTGCATCCCAGCTCCCCTGCGTTATCCTCAACGTAATGCGCGGCGGCCCCGGCCTCGGCAGCATTCAGGCATCCCAGGGTGACTATTTCCAGGCAGTCAAGGGCGGCGGCAACGGTGACTATCATCTGATCACCTACGCACCGGCCTCCATTCAGGAAGCAATAAACATTCTCGGCTACGCATATGACAAGGCTGAGAAGTACAGAACTCCTGTGCTGATCCTCGCAGACGGCATCATGGCCCAGATGATGGAGCCGGTTGAGATGCCCGAGATGGTCGACTACAAGGTCGATCCCGAGAAGAAGCCTTGGGCATGCACCGGCTGGAAGCCCGGCGATGACCCCAAGAAGCGTGCAGTTATCAACTCCCTGTACATCAACACCGAAGACCTCTCGGTCCACAACGATGAGCTGCAGGCAACCTACCGCGAAATCGAGAAGAACGAGATAGAGTACGAGACCTACATGGTCGAGGATGCCGACATCGTTATAACCGCATTCGGCACCGTCGCACGTATCGCAAAGTCCGCCATCAATGACCTGCGCGCACAGGGCATCAAGGTCGGTCTCTTCCGTCCGATCACCGTATGGCCGTTCCCGTATAAAGAGCTTGACGAGGCTGTCAAGGGTGCTAAGGCAATCCTCGACGTCGAGGTTAACGAGGGCCAGATGATGGAGGACGTCCGTCTCGCAGTCAATGGCAAGCTGCCTGTTGATTACTTTGGTCACTGCGGCAGCCAGATGCCCACCACCGACGAGATTAAGGCGAAGATCCTCGAAATGAAGGAGGGTATATAAATGTCTGTCGTATTTGAAAAAACACCTTATCTGACCGATAAGCAGTTCCACTACTGCCCGGGCTGCAACCATGGTATAATCCACCGCCTCGTCGCAGAGTGCCTCGAGGAGTCCGGTATGGGCGGCAACATCGTCGGCGTCGCGCCGGTCGGCTGCTCCGTTTTCGCATATGATTATTTTAACGTCGATATGATCGAGGCTGCACACGGCCGCGCTCCCGCTGTCGCTACCGGCGTAAAGCGTGCAAAGCCCGACACTCTGGTATTCACCTACCAGGGCGACGGCGACCTCGCATCCATCGGTACCGCTGAGATAGTTCACGCTGCACACCGCGGCGAGAAGATTGCCACGATATTCGTCAACAACGCAATCTACGGCATGACCGGCGGCCAGATGGCTCCTACCACCCTTGTTGGCCAGAAGACCACAACCTCTCCCTATGGCCGTGACGAGGCATGGTGCGGCGCACCTATCAAGATGAGCGAGATGCTCGCAGAGGTTCCCGGTGCTTACTACATCGAGCGTTGCGCAGTCAACAACAACGCAAACATTATCAAGACCAAGAAAGCAATAAAGAAGGCATTCCAGTACCAGATGGAAGGAAAGGGCTTCTGCTTGATCGAAGTTCTGTCCGCCTGCCCCACCAACTGGGGTCTCAGCCCGGTCGAGTCAATGAAGTGGCTGGAAGAGAACATGATCCCCTACTATCCTCTGGGCGTAAAGAAAGACAAGGGGGCAGAATAATATGACTAAAGAGTTTATATTTGCCGGCTTCGGCGGTCAGGGCATGCTGCTTATCGGTAAGTTCCTGGCTATGGCTTGCATGCTTGACGGCAAGCATGTTTCCTGGCTTCCCTCCTACGGCCCTGAGATGCGCGGTGGTACGGCAAACTGCTCCGTCATCGTCAGCGATGACGACGTCGCTTCCCCGATGGTCGGCAAGGCCGATGCAGTTGTCGCAATGAACCTGCCCTCTCTCGACAAGTTTGAGAACAGTGTCCGTCCCGGCGGTGTCCTCGTTATCAACAGCTCTCTTATCGAGCGCAAGTCCACCCGTGACGACATTACCGTTGTCTACTGCGATGCAATGAAGATCGCAGAGGATATCGGCAACCCCAAGGGCGCAAACGTTGCAATCCTGGGCGCACTCATGGAGAAAATGCCCGTTGTTTCCGTCGACAAGATGATGGAAGCTATCAAGATCGAGCTCGGTGAGCGCAAGCTCAAGTTCCTTGATGGCAACAAGAAGGCTCTTCTTGCCGGTATGGAGGCTGCCAAGTAATCTGGCTTAATTAAAATTATACACGGTGCAGTGTTAATCTCTGCACCGTGTATTTTTTACGTAAATATGAAATATTATGTTGTCTAATTGCAAAAAAAGCGGTA
>CAVAPH010000169.1:0-3689 GCA_963590455.1 bacterium
TTGTAATCTTTGCCTTGAACATCGATAAATATATCTTTACCAGCCCACAGCTTTATGGTAAAATGAACAAACACAGGTGATGTACGTTTTGAGAAGCGTTTAATATGCTTTTTATTTTCAAAACGTTATTCGGTAAATCTTCTTTGTTTGTGGGAGGGACAGATATGCTATACGAAACCAATATTCCGGCAGAGGAAGTCTCGCGCTGTCTGCTTTGTGATAATGCGGCATGCACACAGGCGTGCCCTAACGGTGTTGATCCGGCAAAAATTTTGCGCTCTCTTCATTTTGAAAATCAGGTCGGTGCTGCAGCGAATCTAAACAAAAACTATTCCTGCGCCGAATGTACCGCCCCGTGCGAGAGTGCGTGCATACGGACGGAGCATCCCATAAATATCAGGCAGTTGCTGACTACGCTGCATGACGAAAGTCAGGAATGGGATCCGATTCCGGAAACTCCGGTCGATCTCTCATGCGACTTTCTCGGTGTGCATCTGGAAAATCCGTTTCTGCTCTCGTCCTCAGTCGTGTCGAGCACGTACGAAAAGCTCTCCCGCGCGTTTGAGATGGGTTGGGCCGGCGCGTGCTTCAAAACGCTCTGTGATTTTATCCCGCGCGAGACCTCTCCGCGTTATTCCGCACTCGCTGCGGAGCACGGCTTTTGCGGATTTAAGAATATCGAGCAGCTCTCCTGCAACAGTATGCAGGAGGATCTGGATATAATTCGCCGATTGAAGCATGACTACCCGAGCAAGGTTATAATTGCCTCTATCATGGGGCGCAACGATGAAGAGTGGGAGCGGCTGGCACGTCTCGCACAGGATGCCGGCGCGGATATCATCGAGTGCAATTTCTCCTGCCCGAACATGGAGCAGGATGGACTTGGCGCTGACATCGGGCAGAGCATGGAGGCCGTTGCGAAGTGCACAAAAGCGGCGCGGCGCGGCTGCACGATCCCGCTTCTGGCAAAACTCACGCCGAACGTTGCGGATATGTGCCCGTTTGCACACGTTGCGATGGAAAACGGTGCCGATGGCATTGCCGCCATCAACACGATCAAGAGCCTCATGGACTTGAACCTTGATACATACGCAAGCGAACCGTCCGTGCGCGGGCTGTCCGGTGTCGGCGGTTATTCCGGCCGCGCAGTGAAGCCTATAGCTCTGCGATTCATTTGGGAAATGGCTTCGGATTCGGAGCTTAATAAAATTCCGATCAGCGGCATGGGCGGTATTGAAACATGGCGTGACGCAGTTGAGTTTTTGCTGCTGGGCGCAAATCATGTCCAGATTACCACGGCGGTTATGCAGTACGGCAGCCGCATCATTGACGATCTTAAAGACGGTCTGATCTGGTATATGCGTGAAAAAGCCATAACGCATCTCTATGATTTGCAGGGACTCGGAGTGAATAACGTGACGAAGCTGGATGTTCTCAGCCGCCGCAGCAAACTTCTGCCGCGCTTTGACCGCAAAAAGTGCCTGGGCTGCGGGCGCTGCTATATCTCCTGCCGCGACGGCGGACACGAGGCACTGCGCATGGTAAAGGGCAAGCCTGTTATGGATCCGCGCGTCTGCGTCGGCTGCCATCTGTGTGTGCTTGTCTGCCCCATCAAGGCGATAAGCCCGAACGGCAAACGCATCGAGTTATAAAATAATAAAAACGCACACTCTCCGAAGCCACGTGAAAAACCCGGAGAGTGTGTATTGTATTATTCGCCGTTTGATCAGCTCGCTATTGACAGACCGCGGCGCAGGGTTTAAAATTCACGCATAACGCATTATTTCTAACGGCATCTAGGAGGAGAACAACATGAGATACGGATTTATCAAGGTCGCGGCGGCAAGCCCAGCATTGAAGGTGGGGGACACCAAGTTTAACTGCGAGAATGCCAAGCGCATTTTTGACGAGGCTGAGAGCAAAGGCGTCAACCTCCTTGTCCTGCCGGAGCTGTATCTTTCCGCTTACACCTGCGGCGATCTTTTCTACTCCGAGATGCTGCTGAAATCCTCTCTGGATGCACTCACTGAACTCCGTGATCATACCGCGGGGAAGCGCTGCACTGTTGCTGTCGGCGTGCCTGTGCGCCTCGGCGGTAAGCTCTATAACTGCGGCGCCGTCATCCAGAACGGGCATGTTCTCGGCCTTGCGCCTAAGGTGGCACTGCCGAACTATGCGGAATTTTACGAGATGCGTCAGTTTACATCCGGCGCGGATTATCACGGCGATGACTGCATTGACATAGCAGGGGAGCGCGTACCCTTTGGCAGACATCTTCTCTTCTGCTGCAGGGAGCTTGAAAGCTTCGTCTTCGGCTTGGAGATTTGCGAGGACCTCTGGGCACCGGTTACTGAGTCAACAGGACTCTGCCTTGGCGGTGCCACGGTGATTGCAAACCTCTCCGCGTCAAACGAGCTTATCGGCAAGGATGATTACCGCCGTCTGCTTGTCTCCTCTGCGTCCTCCCGCCTTATCTGCGGATATATTTATGCCAGCGCGGGGCATGGTGAATCGACGCAGGACCTCTCATTCTCCGGCCACTGCCTTATATATGAAAACGGCTCCTCCGTCGCGGAGAAGCTGCCATACGCCGAAGAAGAGATGATTGTCACGGAGCTCGATCTTCTCCGCCTGACGAGTGCGCGCCACGGCTGCACGAGCTTTGATATGTCTGCCGCGCCCGAGTGCCGCAGAATATATTTCAGCCAGCCGCTCAAAGACACGGAGCTTACGAGATTTATCCCGCGCAGACCCTTTGTCCCGGATGACAGCCGCGTGCTTGCAGACCGTGCCGAGGCTATACTCCGCATCCAGTCCGACGGGCTTGTGCGCCGCATTGAGCATATAAACTGCCCCAAGATAGTCCTCGGTGTCTCCGGCGGGCTTGACAGCACACTTGCCCTGCTCGTCATGGTCAGGGCTATGGACAGACTAAAACGCACAAGAAAAGATATAATCGCCGTGACGATGCCCTGCTTCGGTACGACAAAGCGCACCCGCAGCAATGCCGAGATGCTCTGCGAGAAACTCGGCGTATCCTTCCGCACCGTGGACATTACCGCATCCGTCCGCCAGCATTTCAAGGACATCGGCCACGATGAGAGCATTACCGACGTGACCTATGAGAACTGCCAGGCGCGCGAGCGCACACAGGTGCTTATGGACATTGCCAATGAGACCGGCGGCATTGTCGTCGGCACGGGCGACCTGTCAGAGCTTGCACTCGGCTGGGCAACGTATAACGGGGATCATATGTCAATGTACGGCGTGAATGCATCCGTACCCAAGACGCTCGTCAGATATATTGTCGAGCATGAGATGCACCGCTGCGACGCGGAGACGGCGGCCATATTAAACGATATCCTGCTCACTCCCGTCTCACCGGAGCTTCTGCCTGCCAAGGACGGGGAGATATCCCAGAAAACCGAGGATCTTGTCGGCCCGTATGAGCTGCACGATTTCTTCCTTTATCATATGCTGCGCACAGGTGCGTCACCTGCAAGAATTCTGCATCTTGCGGAGTACGCCTTTGCTGGTGAGTACAGCAGAGAGACAATTTTGCACTGGCTGCGCACGTTTATTCGCCGCTTCTTTGCCCAGCAGTTCAAGCGCTCCTGCCTGCCTGACGGCCCGAAGGTCGGCACGGTCACGCTCTCACCGCGCGGTGACTGGCGCATGCCCTCCGATGC
>CAVAPH010000170.1:0-3680 GCA_963590455.1 bacterium
GTACATGATGGGGTGAATCTCCTTGGCCTTGCCGCGGACGAGCTTGACGAGGACATGGACGATGATGCCAGCGCCGAGGCCGTTGGTGATGCTGCCGGTGAAGGCGGTGAACATGAGCATGACGCAGGGGCCGATGGACTCATCGTACTCGGAGAAGTCGATATCAACGAAGCCCTTGAGCATGAGGAAGCCGACGTAGATCAGTGCGGGGCCGGTTGCGCAGTATGGGACAGCGACGAAGATGGGGGCGAGGAAGATCGTTGCGATGAGCATGATGCCGGTCACGAGAGCAGTGAGCCCGGTGCGGCCGCCGGCTTCAACGCCGGAGGTGGACTCAACGTAGGTGGTGATTGTGGTGTTGCCGGTGAGTGCGCCGATGCAGGTGCCGAGAGCGTCAATGAGGAAGGGACGCTCGATGCCGGGCAGGTTGCCGTTCTCATCGAGCATGTTGGCGCGGCCGGCGACGGCAAGCACGGTGCCGAGGGTTGAGAAGAAGTCGCCGAAGAAGCAGACGAATATGAGAATAAATCCGGAGGTGGTGAACACACCGGCAGTATCAAAGTTGAAGATTACGTTCTTCAGGTCGCTGAAGCTGGGGACGGTGGCAACATTGGAGATGCTGGTTACGCCGACGGGAATGCCGATGATAGTGATGGCGATGATGCTGATGAGGATAGCGCCGTTTATCTTAAGTGCGCTGAGAACGATGATAATAGCGAGGCCCAGGAAGGCAAGGAGCACGTTGGGATCGGTGAGGCTGCCCATTGCGATGCCAGAGGTGAAATCACCGATGCCGGAATTCTTGAAGCCGAGGTAGGCAATGAAGAAACCGATTGACGCGGAGATCGCGATTTTAATATTTTTCGGAATGACGCGGACGATGAGATCACGCAGGCCGAAGACGGTGAGGAAGACGAATACTATACCGGAGATGAGTATTATCGTCATTGCGCTGCCGAAGCTGAGAGACTGGGACTGTATGAGCGCGCCGAGTATGAAGTTTGAGCCCATGCCGGTGGAGAGTGCAAAGGGGAAGTTCGTGTAGAGTGCCATGAGTATGGTGACAATGCCGGAGACAAGTGCGCAGGTGATCATGATAGCAGTTTTGCTGATTATGACACCGTTGACGTCGGTGATGTAGGCCTCGGTTCCGCAGATTGCCGCAGGCTGGACGGCCAGGACATATGCCATAGTCATGAAGGTTGTGAGACCGGCGACTATCTCGGTCTTCACGCTGGTTCCGCGCTCGCTGAGCTTGAAGAAGTTGTTCATAAGTTCTTCTGTTCTCCTTTTCTCATTAACGTAGTTCCTGTTGCTTACCTGTCTATATCAGCAAATACGGGAACAAAGGTCTGGGTGTTGCCGTCGACCAGTCCCATATCAGTGATAACAATGCTGGGAAGTACGGGCAGGGCGATGATTGCGCTGGCGAGAAGCGTAAGCGTGCCGTCGCTGATCACGTCAACTGCAGATTGCACTCTCTCAATGTCCGCAGAGACATCGGCGCAGGGCTTCTGGCTCATCAGACCCGCGGCGGGGAGCTCAATATGAGTCTCCTTCCCGTCGAGTGCTGCGCAAACACCGCCTCCGCAGCGGCGCAGAGTCTCAGCTGCGAGGAGGGCGTCCTCCGTGCTGCGGTAGCAGACCGTGAAGTTGTGGCTGTCGTGGGATATTGTGGAGGCGAGAGCGCCGCGCATAACGCCGAAGTCACGATAGACCGCGATGGTCTTGCCGTCGAGTCCGTGACGGTTGGCACAGCACACAAGGCAGAGCGTCGGATCGGCGCTTATATCAACCGCACCGTCCTTTACGGGCAGCTCGGTGGGAATAACCTGTCGGAGAATGCGGTTGCCGGGGATCGGGGTCATTACGTTCACGCTGATGCTGCTGCCTGTATATCCCTCGGGAACGCGCAGCTCAAAATCGGCGGCGGAGCGGAGCTGATCTATGTGCACGGTATTGGGCAGATCGTATTCGCCCTGCATAGCATCGCCGCCCAGATAAACGCCGTTCTCGGCGACAAGCTCGCCCTCGGTGAAGACCGCGACGGGCTGGCTGCCGTCAAGCTCCTTGACAAGCTGTATATCTGCGATGTAGCCCGGAGCGATTGCGCCGAGGTCGGAAAAGCCGTATTCTCTCGCGGCGTTGAGGGTCGCAAGCTTTATAACCTCGCGTGCGTCAAGCCCGGCTCTGATTGCCTTGCCGACGACTTTGTTTATATGGCCGACGGTGAGCAGATCCTTTGCGTGTACGTCGTCGGTGCAGATGGAGACGTAATCACGCCAGGGCATATCCTTGCAGCCGTCGACGAGGAAGGAGAGGGAATCTATAAGAGAGCTGGCGCGGAGGTTTATATGCATTCCGGCGCGGAGCTTTGCCCGGACCTCCTCGGCGTTTACGCTCTCATGGTCGGATACCGGGCCGCCGATGAGATAAGCGGCGAGTTCGCGGCCTGTGCAGTAGGGTGCGTGCCCCTGAACATATAAGCCGCGCTTGAGGCCCTCATCGACTATGGAATGCATGCGCTCACTGTCCTGAATAACGCCGACGTAGTCCATAACCTCCGCGACACCGACAACATTGTCGATATCCAAAAGCTCGCCTACCTCTTTTGCTCCGAACACGGCGCCGGCATTTTCAATACCGGGCACAGCGGGAACGCAGGAGGGGGCGAGCACATACTGGCGCAGTTTTGACTTTTTCGCATTTTCAAGCATGAATTTCACACCGTCAACACCCATGACATTGCCTATCTCGTGCGGATCGGTGCAGATCGTGGTTGTGCCCCAGGGGAGAATGGCACGCGCAAGGTTCTCGGGAATCATCATGGTGCTCTCAATGTGCATGTGCATATCGAGGAAGCCCGGAATAAGGTAGCAGCCCTGCCCGTCGTAATACTTTTCGGACGGCAGTATTGCCTCCTGCCCTTCTTCGCGGACAAGAACAACAAATCCGTCCAGTATGTCAACACTGGCCGGATATATTTCACCCGTTATTACGTTGAGAAACCGCACGTTGCCTATGGTGAGGTCGCATGGAATTCTGCCCATTGCAGCCGCAATGAGGTGGGAACGGTCTTTGCTCTTGACTGTGCGCATACTTGCATCCCCCTTATTAAAAATAAAAATAAAAAAGACAGAGCGAGCCTAAACAACTCCCTCTGCCGAATGCAAAGCTCCACACCGCCGCATTTGCAGCTGTGCGTATGCAATATGCCAAATACAAACGAAGCCGCCCGGTGTTAAATCACGCATTTATAAAAGGCCGCTTCTGTCAGTTATCAGCATTCATCCGGTAGTCGGGCAATTCAAGGGCTGCCCGGTAGAGACGCAGGGCCCGTATGACTTCCCCGCCTATACCTGATTGCTCTGTTCAATTCGCCTTGATTATAACATCATGTCCGCGAAAAAAGCAATTATTCAAAGAAACTGAAATATTTTGCCCGGCGTTCAAAAAGTATGGCAATTATGCCGAGACATTAAACGGAAAATTTAATTATTAAAATCATTAAACAACGTCAAAATACCGTGGTTATGCCAGTGAAAAGTTAATATATGCAATTTTTAAAGCACCTGGAATTAGCAATATTGACGGCACTAAAAAGTAATAATTCAGCTTGACTGTATAGACAAATCACAGTATATTCATAATATAACTGTATCTTGCGATTACATAAATTT
>CAVAPH010000171.1:0-3566 GCA_963590455.1 bacterium
CTGCCGAGTAAATAACAGCATAAAACATAAAACCAGCCTGTCGGATAGGGCTTTGACCTATTCGACAGGCTGGGAATTTTTATTTAAATCTAATAACAACACATGGAGAAGCCAATTATATGACTTCTCCATGTGTTGTTATGTTCCTATGCTGCTGGATACAGAATCCGTCCCGGCTACATTGCTTCTATCTCTTTGATATTATACTCATTGCCGGTGACGAGGAATGTGTTGAAGCTGTGGCAATAGGGGCATTCCTTGGCATATTGAACGGTAGAATAGGTCTGTTTGCAGTCCTGACAATACGTGACGCCCGGAATTGTTTCAATCTTCAGCTCCGCTTCTTTTAAAATCTCTGACTTTTTTCTCGCATAGAGCCAGAAATCAGCAAGATACGACGGAATGATGCCGCTGACTTCACCAACTTCAAGGGTGACCGAGCCGATCTGCGTAAGGTTATTCTCTGCTGCCAGCTTTTCAACTGTCTCGATGACGTAAATTACAGTACCTAATTCGTGCATTACTTATTTTTACGATTGCGGAGAATCTTAATCTCGCGCTTGACTGTGTACGGCAGTATTGCCTTGAGTTTATCTTCTGCCTTGTACATGGTGGATGCTTCAGGGAGGTCACGTCTGAGGTGGATGGCGTCAAATTCGCAGCGGGTAGTGCAGAGACCGCAGCCGAGGCATCTATGTTCATCAACCTCTGTAGCGCCGCAGCCGAGGCAGCGTGAAGCTTCTTTCTTGACCTGCTCCTCAGTAAATGTCAGGCGGGAATTAGCAAAGGTTTTTACCTTGGAAGCATCCGTACCGGGAACCTGACGAGAACTGTTGTCAAAGCTCTCGACAGGTATAACAACATCGTCCTTGTTGAGCTCTATGAACTGACGGCGGTTGCGAGCAAGTGTCAGGCTCTGTCCCTCATGGACATAACGGTGCAGTGACTCTGCAGCCTCACGTCCGGCAGCAATCGCATCAATTGCAAACTTCGGTCCGGTCAGGGCATCGCCGCCGACGAACACATCGGGCTGTGCGGTCTGGAGGGTAACAGGATCAGCTATGATAGTGCCGTTCTTATTAAAGGTCATCGCCTCTGGAGCAATGCTGCCGAGATCAACCTTCTGACCAATCGCGCCAATGACGGAGTCGACCTCAATGACTTCAAACTTGCCGGTGCCAACAGGCTTTCTGCGTCCCTTTTCATCAGGCTCGCCAAGCCTCATAAGCTCGACCTTCAAGCCGGAAACCTTTTCGCCGTCGCCGACGACTTCGACAGGTGCGCACAGGAATCTGAACTTTACACCTTCCTCACGCGCTTCGGCAACTTCTGCCTTATCCGCAGGCATTTCTGCCTCGCTGCGGCGATAGATGACATATGTCTCCTCCGCACCAAGACGAACAGCGCTGCGGCAGACATCCATTGCGACATTACCGCCGCCGACAACAGCGCACTTCTTGCCGATTGCAGGATTTTTATTGAGGTTAACCTCACGCATAAAGTCAATGCCGCCGAAAACGCCCTTCAGATTTTCACCTGGAATATTAAGCGAAGAGGATTTCTGCGCGCCAATGCCAAGGAAGAATCCCTTGTAACCCTGTGCACGCAGCTCGTCAAGAGTAATGTCCTTGCCGACTTCTACACCACATTTGAACTCAACACCCATTTCACGCAGAACATCAATTTCAGCGTTCACAACATCTTTTTCAAGTCTGAATGAAGGGATGCCGACAGTCAGCATACCGCCGGGAACCTCGTTCTTCTCGAACACGGTTACGGGGTAGCTCATATTTGCAAGATAATAGGCACAGCTGAGTCCGGCAGGGCCAGCACCGATAACGGCGATCTTCTCATCATAGCCTTCAGTATTGCTTCTGCGCACGCGCTTAGCGGGGATATAGCGCTTCTCTGCGTGCAGCTCCTGTTCTGCAATAAACTTCTTGATTTCATCTATCGCTATAGGATTATCGATTGTACCGCGTGTGCAGGCATCTTCGCAGCGGCGGTTGCAGATACTGCCGCAAACTGCCGGGAACGGGTTATCCTGCTTAATAAGCTTAAGAGCATCAAGATATCTGCCCTCTGCTGCCATCTTGATATAGCCCTGAATCGCTATATGAGCCGGGCATGCGGTCTTGCAGGGAGCTGTACCGGAGTCATAGCAATTCTTCATATTGTCATCGCGGTAGTTTACGTTCCACTTCTCAGGACCCCACTTGTTGTCGTCGGGCAACTCCTGCTTGGGATAGGTAACCGGACCGGATTTCGTGCAAAGCTTCTGACCGAGCCTTGCCGCACCCGCGGGGCAAACCTCAACACATTTTCCGCAGGCGACACACTTCTCTTTGTCGACATGCGCAATATATGCACTACGGGACATATTGGGAGTATTAAAAAGCTGTGATGTACGCAGAGCATAGCATACACCGGGGGCGCAGTTGCAGATTGCGAAAATCTTATCCTCGCCGTCAATGTTGGTTATCTGATGGACATATCCTTCATCTTCTGCGCGCTGGAGTATCTCCATAACCTCATCGTAGGTAACAGTCTTTCCGTCCTTGCCTGTCTCATCGCAGTACCTCGCGCAATCGCCAACTGCAATGCACCAGTAGTCTGCTATATCGCCCGAACCTTCACCACGCACAGTCTGTGAGCGGCGGCAGGAGCAAACACCCGCAGAAAAATAATCATACTTCTTCAACCAATGAGAGAGATGCTCTATACTGACAGACTTTGAATCTTTGGGTATAGCTTTTTCAACAGGTATAACGTGCATGCCGATTCCGGCGCCTCCGGGAGGTACCATAGGCGTAACTTTTTCAAGTGGCAGACGAGCCATTGCCTCAAAGAAATCACAAACTTCCGGATGTTCTTTTACAACTGCCATGCGCATATTAAAGAACTCAGCTGCGCCGGGGACAAAGAGCGGTAGCAGATACTGCTTTTCATGCTGCGGATTTTCCCAGTTCCACTCTATAAGACCTACGCAACCCATCTCATGAAGCTTAGCTTCAAGCTTTTTAAGATCAGTCCATCCTGAGGTCTTGGAAACCTGAGCCAAAGTCTGCGGTACACGCTGCGGCATGCTCAGCGCGATTTCAACCATATCATCGTCGAGCACCTTTACCAGTCCCCAAAACTCGGGGCACTCCTCTGTCAACTTCTCCAATCCAAGCTTATAGGGAATTCTGTCGGTCATCTTTTTGCCGAGGGCCAAAAGTTTCTCCTTATTTGTTACCATTGTCTGTCTCCTTCCATGAAGTAGATAAGATACACCGCATAATACTGTGCTCGTATTGTGCGGTGGCGCCATGTGTTCAGATTTCATCTCCATCTTATAAAATAACACAGATCTTTCAAAATGTCATTAGACAAATTGTTATAAAAGAAACAATTACAGGCTTGCCCGTGAAAAAGCGAATATAAAAGATTATGTAAACTTGAAAAATCAGTAACATCGGTTTACATAATCTTATTTGCCTGCTATAATTTATTCTTCAGTTTTATATAATCCTATAGTTCAAATATGAATTTGGATTATCATTAAAACAATTTGGAGTAGAGTG
>CAVAPH010000172.1:0-3520 GCA_963590455.1 bacterium
CCCCCGGTGTCGAAAACGCAAAGCTTGTCGCAATAGAATAAATAATATATAATTATAAAAAACGGCAGATATTGCATACGATACACATAATGAAAAGGAAGAGGAGAACGGCACATTATGATCAAAGTCAAACATTTCAAGTCGGAAGATCTCGGAAAAATGGTTGGCGACGAGATTGGGATCGAGCTGTGGCAAAAAGGCATGATGAACGAGATCCGGCGATATCCGAACGAGATACCCTGCGAAAACGGTGAGATACCCTCAGTGGTGATTCCCAAGTGCAGCGGGTTCGAGAAAGTCGAATGGGGCTTCACCGCCGGTATGTCCTGCCTTGTACCGAAGGAGTTCGCAGAAGTTGAAATTCGTAACGCGCATCATTTTCCTGCGTCCGCGATGCTCGCATTATTAAGCTTATTATATGATGAGGGTGCCTCCAACGGCAAAAAAATCTCACTGACTCTTTATATACCGGAAAACGCAGTTAAGTTTAAAGAGTATCTCAGCAGAGCGCTGCAGAAGCTGCCGAACGTTCACGCCGCGACAGTATCGCTTCCGGCCGTCAAAGACAGCGTAAACACAGGCTCCGAACGGCTTGCGGGCATCAACGCTGTTGCTTCATGCATCGGAGCGCAGGTAGTGGATGTAGGGCGCATACAGTTCACCGCCAAGCTTATGAACGGCAGCTTCAAAGTAGGGGATATTGCGGCATTGACCGACGGTAATTTGAACATAATTGGCAGATACTGCCCCATTCTCGGACTGAGCAGCGCCGGGGGGCAGGACATCTCCTCTACGGAAGAAAGCGGCGACGAGATTTTCGGCGCATATATTGCTGCCTGGTTTCCTCCGAACTCGGAATTCGACAGAATTTTTATCGTAAATGAGGGAGAACCCGTATTCACCCCCGCACGTATGCCGGAGAATGTATCGCTCACGTCAAAGAGCAGAAAAGGCGGCTCCGGGGACAAAAACGAGAAGATCCAAAACAGCGATAATTCGAACAAAAGCTTTTGGCAGAAGCTGTTCAAAAAATAAAAGTAATAATAAAAAATGCCCGCGCGGGCGAATGTTCAGGAGAAATTTATGTATTATCAAAGCACCAGAAGTGATATAAAAGTAAACTCGGCGGAGGCCGTGCTTGAGGGGCTTGCGCCGGACGGCGGCCTTTTCGTAGATCCGCAGCTTGCCTCGCGCAGCTTCGACTGGAAGCAGTGCCTTGAGCTTGATGAGCTCGGCATGGCGGAGAAAATTCTCTCGTTCCTGCTTCCGGATATCGGCGATATGGCGCAGCTCGTGAAGCGCGCATACCTCGGGAAGTTCGACAACGACAGGCTCTCTCCGCTTGTGCGCTGCGGTGACAGCTTCGTGCTGGAGCTGTTCCACGGCCCGACGAGTGCTTTTAAGGACGTCGCGCTCTCCATGCTGCCGCAGCTTATCACGCAGTCCCGCAAACAGCTCGGCATAAGCGCGGAGACCGTTATTCTCACCGCCACCTCCGGCGACACCGGCAAGGCCGCGCTTGAGGGCTTCCACGACGTGGACGGCACCGGCATTATAGTCTTTTATCCCGACGGCGGTGTCTCTCCGATTCAGCGCGCGCAGATGGTTACGCAGTGCGGCCGCAATGTGCGTGTGTGCGCCGTCAAAGGCAACTTCGATGATTGCCAGCGCGGCGTGAAGGAGGCCTTCTCCTCTCTCGGCGCCGAATATAAAGGGAAACGGCTCAGCTCGGCAAACTCCATAAATATCGGCCGCCTTGCACCGCAGCTCATTTATTACTTCTCAGCCTATGCCCAGCTCATTGCCGGCGGCGAGATTAAGCTCGGCGATAAAGTTGATTTTATCGTCCCCACCGGAAACTTCGGCGATATTCTGGCAGGGCTTTATTCCAAAATGCTCGGCCTGCCTGTCGGCCGCCTTGTCTGCGCCTCGAATGAGAACTGTGTGCTGCGTGACTTTATAGAGAGCGGCACATACGATGCACGCCGCGATTTCGTGCGCACGTCCTCACCCTCGATGGATATACTCGTCTCCTCAAACCTCGAAAGGCTGTTGTTCTATGTCTCCGGCGGCAATACCCGGGCTGTGTCCGAGTGGATGGCTGCACTGAAAAAGGACGGGGTTTACTCCGTGGACGCCGATTCTCACAAGCGCATAAAAGAGCTGTTTTCATCCGGGAGCGCCGATGAGAATGCGACAGCGGCCGCAATACGAAAGGCATGGAACGAGTACGGCTATCTCTGCGACACGCATACCGCCGTGGCCTTCTCCGTGCTTGATGATTATAAATCCGGCGATGAATATACCGGCAACAAGTGCGTTGTGCTCTCCACGGCATCACCGTTTAAGTTCCCGTCCGCAGTTCTCTCGGCCCTCGGCGGCGATGTGAGCGGCGATGAGTTTGAACAGATGGAGTCGCTCTCCGCCATGTGCTCTGCGAATATACCGGCAAATCTCGCCTCTCTGCGCGAGAAGTCCGTGCTGCACCATGATGTTGTCGACAAGGGCAGCATCACAGACTATGTAAAAAATATACTTGAAAACGGAGGATTTTCCGCCATATGAAGATACTTGTTCCCGCCAGCTCCGCAAATCTCGGCCCGGGCTTTGACTGCTTCGGAATCGCATGGCAGCTCTATGATGAACTGGAGTTTATCCCGGGCGGCGACGGGCTGCACATCACGGGCTGCGATGAAAAGTACTGCAACACCGAAAATCTCGCATACCGCGCCTATGCCGCCGTGCTTGAGCGCTGCCATCTCGCGCCCGAGCCGCTTACGATAAACTTCCTCAAGTGCGATATTCCCATCTGCCGCGGCCTCGGCTCATCCTCGGCACTGCTCGTCGGCGGTGTGCTCGCTGCAAATGCAATTCACAATCTCAATATGAGCCGCGAGGATCTGCTCTCTGTCGCAACCGCGCTTGAGGGCCACCCGGACAACGTCGCCCCTGCGCTTTTCGGCGGACTGACCGCATCTGCCGTCGAGGCCGGAATCCCGCTTTCGGTGAGCTATCCGTTGAGCGATAAATTATATTTTACTGCGCTTGTCCCGCCCTTTGAGCTCTCCACCGCACTCTCCCGCGGGGTGCTGCCGCATCAGGTTGACCGTGCCGACGCCATATTCAACGTATCACGCGCGGCCTTGCTCATCGGTGCTCTCGGCAGCGGTGATGTGCGTCTTCTGCGCGCCGCAATGGCGGACCGCCTGCACGAGCCGTACCGTATTCCACTCATCGAGGGCTTTGACACGGCGCGCGGCCTTGCATATAAATGCGGTGCCGAGGCGATGTGCATATCCGGCGCCGGCTCTACACTCCTGTGCGTCTCCACGGATCCCAATTTCACCGACAAGATAGCAAACGACCTGAGTGCCGCCCTCCCCGGCTGGCGTGCCCTCCCCATGCACTGCGAAACCCGCGGCGCCCACGTGATAAATTAAATAATAAAATAATATAAAATCACGCTTTTTCTCTTGACTTTTGAGACCGCGAATGCTATTTTATCATAAACTCTTTGCAC
>CAVAPH010000173.1:0-3503 GCA_963590455.1 bacterium
TGTACGCGCGAGTGGTGGAATTGGCAGACTCGCTAGATTCAGGTTCTAGTGTCCATTACGGACGTGCGGGTTCAAGTCCCGCCTCGCGCACCAAATCCCACCGGAGTTTTCTCCGGTGGGTCCCTTCGGGGAAAACTTCATATCTGTACGCGCGAGTGGTGGAATTGGCAGACTCGCTAGATTCAGGTTCTAGTGTCCACTCCGGACGTGCGGGTTCAAGTCCCGCCTCGCGCACCAGATTTTGAAAATCCCGTAATCGTTGAGATTACGGGATTTTTGTTTTGGCTCTTAAGAGGCAACGTCAATCTTTTGCGGTTTGAAACCGCAAAAGTGGTTGAAATTAGTTCTAATTGCGGTTATATACGCGTGGCTCTGTCCGCAAACTGGGCGTTGTAGCGGCTTGTGGTTGCCTGCACCGGCTGTCTATGCAATAAGCAGACAAGACGTATTTGTCTCGTTGACTACAGCGTGTTTTTGTGTTAAAATACCAACACGCATTGGCAGTATTTTATTAGTTTTTATGCAAAAAGTTAAAATTATTTAAGGAAGTGGTATTTTGAATCTTACACCTGAGCAGCAGGCTCTGCTTGACGGCAAAAAAGGCGACATGATGGCAAAGGTCATGAAGACTCTGGTCATGTACGGCGATACCTTTGGTGCTGAGCGCATGGTGCCTGTAACGAGCAAGGAAGGGCACACTGTTATATCCTACGGTCTTGCAGCGCTCAAGCCTGTATATGATCTGTTTGACAGGCTTATTGATGCAGGACTCACGAACGGGCAGAAATTCACCGCTGACCCGCGTCCGCTGGACAAGAACGTCCCCACCACTCTTCTCGAAAATGTCATTTTTGAGAGAATCATGTACACGGAGCAGGACCGCTTTGAGGCACAGCTCAAGAAGCTCGGCATAGTCGATGATGACGCCTACTCTTGCACCTGCTATGTCGATCAGATGGGCAACAAGCCCAACAAGGGAGATATACTCAGCTGGGCGGAATCCTCCGCCGTTGTGTATGCAAACTCCGTCCTCGGCGCACGCTGCAACCGTAACTCGGGCATGATAGAGCTGATGGGCTCGATCGCCGGTTTTGTCCCGGAGTTCGGTCTTCTGACCGACGAGGGGCGCAAGGCAACATGGGTAATCGAGGTCAAGTGCGAGCACAAGCCGGAGGCGCAGCTGCTCGGCTCGGCAATCGGCATGAAGGTCATGGAAGAGGTCCCGTACGTCAAGGGTCTTGACAAGTGGCTCGGCACGGAGCTGGACAACGACGCCTGCGGCTATCTCAAGGACTTCGGCGCGGCAAGTGCATCAAACGGCGCAGTCGGACTTTTCCACATTGACAATCTCACTCCGGAAGCGAAGGAGCTGGGTGAATCCCTCATCAAAGAAGGCGCGCAGGTTTACGTCATAGACGATGCGGAGCTGCAGCGCGTGCAGAACAACTACCCCGTAATCTGGAAGGATAAAAACGCAAAGCCGGAGCTGTGCTTTGTCGGCTGCCCGCATCTGACGCTCAAGCAGATGGAGGACTGGGCAGACAACATAGAAGTGAAGCTGCGTGAAAACGGTCTGGACAGAGTAAGCGTCCCCACCGTGTTTACCGCCTCCCCCGCTGTCATAAAGGAGCTCAACAAGGGCACCTACGGCGCAAAGCTCGCGAGCTACGGCATTATCGTCAGCTACATCTGCCCTCTGATGTACATGAACAATCCTCTGTGCAAGAAGAAGGCCGTCATAACCTCCTCCAACAAGCTGCGCACCTACACCAGTGCAAGATTCTACAAAGAGGACGAGATTCTCAACATCATCACCAGTAAGGAGGGCAAGAAATGAAGCAGTTCAAAGGACGCGTAATTGTCCCCGGCACCTGCACGGCTGAGGCTCTCGTCAGCCACGGCGGCTTCAACACACTGGCCAGCTATCAGATGGCCATGATGTTCGGCGACAAGAAGGTAAAATGCGGCGACCAGAACAACCCCGATCTCTACAGGCAGTCCATGCTCGGCAAGGCGCTGTGCCTTCCGCAGACCATAGGCTCAACCACCGGCGGCATGGTGCTCTTCACCGCCTGCTCCCGTCATCTTCAGCCGGCATGCATGCTCTTCTCCATGACCATTGACTCGCTCGCGGCCTCCGGCGCCATACTCGGCGACGTATGGACGGACGCAAAAATGCCCGTCATAGATCAGCTCGGCGACGAGTTCCTCGAATACGTCAAAACCGGAATGAGCATCACCGTAAAGGCAGACGGCATTGTCGAAGTAGGCTGATATTTAAAACTCAAAAGAGGGGCGCACAGTCCCTCTTTTGACGATTTATTTTCCTTGACTAACAGGCGAATAGGTGGTAAATTATTAAAGCTGTCGTGTGTTCACACAGCGCTATATCCGCCGGTGTGGTGGAATGGTAGACACAAGGGACTTAAAATCCCTCGTTGGCAACAACGTACCGGTTCGAGTCCGGTCACCGGCACCAAGAATATTCATAACATCACTTTAGTTGGTGGCTTGTTATGCTTCGAGATTAAGAGAACCGGCAGGGGGCATTGATCCTCTGCCGATTTTTCATTATTTCTAATGCAGATCGCACACATTCTTGAGTGAAAAGTACATAGTTAAAAAACGGGCGCAGGGCATATCCGCCTTGCATCCGTTGTTATATTCAGATCTCCGTGCTATCCGGAAGAATGAAGGTTATTTTTACTTGGCAGCCAAGCGCATTTGCGAGAGTTTCAATATCTTTTTCCGTAAAATTACCGCGTGACATTTTGTTTGAAAGATTTTGCCGCGTCTGTTCGGTTGCATCAGCCAGATTGCCCATCGTAATGTTTTGCCGTTTCATGATAAGCCTTATTTTTTCAGCCACTGTCATATTCATGTGATCGCCTCCTACTGCTACTATACACTATTTTGTGTTGTATGTCAAAATATTTTTTGCAATTTTCATATAAAAATGTAAAATACTTGCTGACAAGTGAAACTAATTAGTGTATTATAGTACATGTAAGGCAGAGATATAAAACCTCTTACGAAGGGAAGTGATGAAATGGCAGAAATGACGACAGCAGAGCTCAATCAGTTTCTTGAAAACATCGCAAAGCTGATTGAAGCCACAGCGGACAGCCCAAAAGCTGCAGCTGAGATAGTCCGAGACAGCAAAGTTAATGCATAAATAAAAAGTGAGCGACCCACCCAAAAGCGCCGCTCACACCACCCCAAAAGGTGAGCCGGGAGCCTTACCCCGGCCACCTTGATAATAACAGAGTAAGGCAAAAAAATCAAGGTGGAATACAATGCATCAAAGAGTCGAATTTCCAGACGTGATAACGGTTTATACGCAGTGGATATGAGAACGTATGCCATTGAAATGCCAATTTGGCATAACTTGCGCAGGCAATGCAATCCAGTACAGGATTGCTCAAAAATATCATGCGGCTGTCCTTTCGGCAGCCGCATGAGTTGTTATTGGGGGGATTATATTATTTTTTGATCTTCTCTTT
>CAVAPH010000174.1:0-3501 GCA_963590455.1 bacterium
CGCCGTAAAATTTTTTTGACGAAATTGAAAATAATGCTTTTAATTTACATAATCATGTGTTATTATGTAACCACGATTATGTTTGCTAATTTATGTGGAGCCGTTTTTTATGGAAGAGAAAGAGCTTAGGAATGAGACAATTGAGGGCCGCAACGCTGTTATTGAGGCGCTTCGAGCCGGCCGTGCAATTGACAAAATATTTATTGCCAAGGGCGATGTAGACAAAACACTGGGTCATATAGCTTCAAAGGCGCGTGATGCCGGCGTTGTCGTGGTAGAGGCCGACAGGCGCAAGCTGGACTTTATGAGTCAGACCCATGCGCATCAGGGCGTCATCGCACTGGCCGCAGTTCGTGAGTACTGCACGATTGACGATATATTCGCCATCGCTGAGGAGCGCGGCGAGAAGCCGTTTATTATCGTATGTGACGAGATAAGCGACCCGCACAATCTCGGCGCAATAATTCGTTCCGCTGAGTGCGCAGGTGCGCACGGGGTAATAATCCCGAAGCGGCGCAGCGCCGGATTGACGACCATCGTTGACAAGGCCTCCGCCGGTGCGGCAGAGCACAGTGCGATTGCAAGAGTGCCGAATCTGCCGGCTGCCATCAAGGAGCTGAAGGATCGCGGAGTTTGGGTTTACGGAACAGCCGCAAACGGGCAGAGCGATCTGTGGCACACTGACCTGACAGGCGCCGTGGCACTCGTAATCGGCTCAGAAGGTGACGGAATGGGACGGCTTGTCTCCGAAAGCTGCGATTTTGTCATAAGTCTGCCGATGCGCGGTAAGGTCAGCTCCCTCAACGCGTCAACAGCTGCCGCGATAACCATGTACGAGGTTTTAAGGCAGCGCACTTTTCAATGAATTTACAGGCTGCACCGTATAACGCGGTAGCCTTATTAAACAGCAAATTTCATAACACATTAATTTCAAGGTGGTGAAGACCGTGGAATTGGATAGTGTCGCCGTGGAACAGGCCGAGAAGGCCCCGTTGCGTACATTGCCAATGATACGCAAGGCACGTCGTCCGCGTCGTCCGGTATTCAGAGCATCAGCTGATTGCGCACTTGACGAGCAGATCTACGAATTTGACGGGATGGGAAGTTATATGAGCCGTAGTGACAACAAAAAAAATAAATACGGTGAAGATGACATGTCCGTCGATGATATTCTTTCTGAATTTCACTCGGGTGCGCTGTTCTCCGATTTTAATCTTGACGAATACGAGCAGGAGGAAGAGCCTGTACGCAAGAGTGAGCCGGAGTATGCGCCTGAAATAGATAGCCGCTTCAATCTGGGCGGCCGACGCAGAGCGGAAAGTCAGCCTCGCACGACGCGTGATTACGACTACAGCGAGGATGAGGATTATGTTCCTCCTCAAGACACACGCCGCGCACGCCGTACCGAAGAGGTTGAAGAAGCGCACGACGATTATGACGATTACGAGGATCTGCCCAAAGCCAAGTCCAAGAAATCTCTCTTCAGCTTCAGCAAGAAGAAAGACAAGGTAAAGGAAAAGAAACGTTCCGGATACCAGCCGAAATATATGGCAGAAGAGATTGACGAGGAAGAGGCCGAAGAGGAGTCTTTTGCGAGTGACTTCCGCGATGTCACAGGCGAGCTTAACGGTTACGCCGAGGCCGAGGAGGAAGAAGCTTCTGCACAGGATGAAGCGGAGTATTCCGACGAAGAGCGCAGCGAGGGCTATGCTCCTCCCACATTCCGCGAATATCTCGCTTCCGTATTTGCCACCGCATTCTTCCGCATACGCGGCACTGCACGCGGTGACACTGCGGGCACCATGGTTGACGTTGACGAGGATCTCGGCACTGAGGTCAGCTGCGAGAAGGCTTACAAGTACTACGGCAGCTATGTGCATCCTGCAAAGATCCGTTTCCGCATCGGATGCGTTCTGCTGTTCATTATGGCTTACCTGTCACTCGGTCTTCCGATTCCCGGCATGCTCGGTTATCTCCCGGTTTCGGCATCAATGTGCATGGCACTGCAGTTCACAATCATGCTGCTGGCACTCGACATTGTCACAAGCGGTCTTCTTAAGATTGCAAAGCTTCGCATGGGTGCAGACAGCCTCGCCGTTATCTCCTGCCTTGTTACCTCGATAGACGCAGCAATAGTTGCCCTGTCCGACGGTGGCGCAAATCACATGCCGCTGTGCGTACTGTCCAGCATTGCTCTTATGTGCGTTATGTATTCCTCTCTTTTGAGTGCACGTGCACTGCGCAAGACTCTGCGCGTCCCAGCAATCGGCAAACACACGTACAGCATTGTTGCCGACGACAGCATCAAGGGCAAGGACATCACACTTGTTAAGACCTCACGCCCCGCTACCGGATTTGTCCGCCGCAGCGAGGAGGCCGCACCGGATGAGACGGTATATACAAAGATCGCCCCGTTCCTTCTGGCAGCCGCTCTTGTCTTTGCACTCATAGTTTCCGTTGCTACGCATAACTATTACGATATTATCTACATTTTCTCCGCAGTTCTCGTTCCCGCAGTTCCCTTCACCGCGCTGCTGTGCTTTGCACTCCCCTTCTTCATCGGTTCCAGGCGCATATTTAACAACGCCGCAGCAATTGCCGGTTGGTCCGGGCTGTGTGATGTGGGCACAAGCAACAACCTCATTGTTACCGACCGCGACATTTTCCCGGAAGGCAGCATCTCCATCGAGTCCATACGTATTTTTGCCGATGAGGACGCACAGAAGGTTATCTCCTACGCCGGATCAATGATAATCGCTTCCGGTTGCTCGATGTCCAAGGCTTTCAGCGATGAGATGGAGCAGAACGGCTGCGGTATACTCCCGATTGACAACTTCGAGTATCTCTCCGGCGGCGGTATGAAGGGCAACATAGACGGGCATGTGGTTCTCTGCGGCAGCAGCGATCTGATGCGTCTGATGAATGTGCGCATCCCCTTCCGTCTTGTTGACAAGACCTCCGTGCTTCTGGCTATAGACGGAGTGCTCTACGGCATATTCGCGATGAACTACGAGGCGCTGCCTCAGGTTCGCAAAGCTCTGGTTGATCTGATGCGTTCCAACCGTCACCCCGTGTTTGCACTGCGTGACTTTAACATCACCCCGGAAATGCTCAAGTCCACTTTTGATATTGCTACCGACGGCTATGACTTTCCGCCTTACGTTGAGCGCTTCAAGATCACCGAAACCGAGCCGTCCGAAAACAGCAAGATCGCCGCAGTGGTGTGCCGCGAAGGTCTCGCCTCCGTCACAAGCATGGCGGACACCGGCAAGAGCATGTACACCGCAACAAGAATCAATGTTGTTATCTCCGTACTCAGCGCCGTACTGGGCATGCTCATTATGTTTGTGAAAATGCTCGGCGGCAGCATTGGCCTCAGCTTTATTCTCACATATATGCTTCTGGCCGCAATACCGGTCATCATCGTATCGGTATTTATGAAATTCTGATAATTCTCTTTTTGCAAGGGGTCACCGTCTCAGGTGGCCCTTTTTGCCGTTC
>CAVAPH010000175.1:0-3477 GCA_963590455.1 bacterium
CCCCCTGTCAAACGATGGTTAGTAACTATTACACGGGGTTAATTATACCTTTTGCGCATGTCATCGTCAAGCCATCGCAAATAGCAAATTATTACCACGTTAGTTTCTTGATTGATTGTGAAAGGAAGCTTGAGACTCAAAGGAAAAACAATAGTGATATGCCTGCTTGGCAAGATTTAATCGGTAAACAACAATTTTCAAGGCACGCAATCACTATGAACACTCTTTTGAGATTTTTGTTAAAGAAATCTTGATTTCACAACAAAAGTTTGACAAGTGCCCCCATACTGGGCCCCAGGTATTGAGGAAGGATCGTTATATGCTATATAAAAACAGCTATATGTGCAAGCGAAAGAATATAAGCTATGAGGAACTTGGCATTCGAAAAGATAAGGTATAATAAGTTGCCCAAATCTAAGACCCGAACAGTGGCAAAAATAATCCATGCGTAGGAGAGCCTAAATGGCCTCCAGCGGGAAGACAGAAGCCGTTGTTGCCGAACTGAGAGCGTTAAAACCGAAGGAGGCTGCCAAGAAGATCGAGGACGGTATTCAGGAGACGCTGACTTGTTGCGATTTTCCACGCGAGCACTGGACGCGCATTCGTACCAACACCGTGATTGAACGTCTGAACCACAAGATTTGCCGTAGAACCCGTGTGGTAGGAAGGTTTCCAGATGGGAACACTGCTCTGATGCCGGTCTGCGCAAGGCTTCGCCGCGTGGCAGGTACCCAGTGGGGCAACAAGAAATACATTTATATGACGTATTTAGAGGCAGCTTTGGAAGGTGCCTTCATCGCCGGTTGACTTCATTCAGCCAGTGTCTGCAAACCTTTTTGCGCATAAATCTTGACACTACCCCAATACACGAACGGCTTCACAGAAGGCTGCAACAACAAGCCAAAAGTACTAAAGCGTGTCTGCTTCGGCGTTAGGAACTTCAAAACATTCAGAAACAGAATTCTGCACGGTGCTTTTTCCTGATAAAATATGAGAGTGTGCTGCACTTCTCACACTCTCATACTTTTGATTTCCCTGTTTTGCGCTACCCCAACTATTGACGTAGAACCTTAAGATTTATTATTTTGGAGTATTAAGAGCTATAAATCAAAAGCAACAACTCAACTTAAAGCGTCCAGATAAATCCACATTGCGGGACGAACACAGTCAATGTCACTGGAGACATGGACGCCACCGGAGCGGACACCGCCGACGTAAGATACGCACGCAGCATCGCCCTGAACGCCGCCGGGCGACCGCAGCCACCACCAGCAGGAGGCTTCGCCATCCACTTTGTAGTTGTCATTTGTGTACGCTCCATTTGCTATTGCATATGCCGTGGGAACGCACATTCTTGCTTCATCTGACGCAAAATATTCGTTAGCTTCGTTTATACTCAGCAGGAATACATTGTCCTTTGTAGCGTTACCTGGGTTAGAGAGGTAATCCGGGTTCTTACCTGCAGAAACTTCAGTTGTCTGTATCATAGATTGCTCCACTTCGCTAAATGCTTCGTTGAGGAACGTTTCATTCAGCCATGTGCGTAGGGTACAAGTTTCCCACGTTACATCCTCGTATTCTGTCCTATAAGGCTTGGCATCAAGCGCATATTTGCTGATTACAAGAACCTTGTTATTTTCTTTTGCAAGTACCTGCCACTCAATGGTCTCTTTGCCATTTGATTTGTTATTATCCTGCTCGTATGTACCGAAGTATATATAGTCGCCAACTTCAGCATACTTCAATTTTTCAGTTTCATATTCAAACCGTATCCCCTCGGCTTTCTCTGCACTGTCTTTATATCCATCCATTGCTTTCAGGCTTTCGTAAGCTTCGATGACATTTCCTTCGTTCATCAACGCAACAGCAGAGTCATATGCATCGTCTTTAATGCCGGTTTCGCACGCTGTGATCATCTCAGCACTGTCTCTATAGCCATTCATAGCTTCAAATGCTTCGATTGCTTCTTCGTATTTACCGTCATTCATTAGCGCAACTGCGGCATCGTATGCGTTATCTTTGATGCCCGTTTCGCACGCGGTGATCTGCTCGGCACTGTCCTTATAACCGTTCATAGCTTCAAATGCAGCAATCGCTTCTTCATATTTGCCTTCATCCATCAATGCAACGGCTGTGTTATATTTGCTGCTTGGAATTATCACCTTGGTGATCACCAGAATGATCGCTATAACTGCACATATTGCCAAGATTGCTCGCATTGTCTTCTTTGCAGCTTTCTCACGCTCTATACGTTTAGCTTCTTCTGCAGCAGCTTTTTCTGCTTTTTCTTTTGCCAGTCGTTCATCGCGCTCTGATTTCAGCGCATCAAAGTCACAGGCAAGCAGTGATTCAAGCTTATTTCCGCACACGGGGCACTCTGCTTCTTCCTGATGGTTTAACGCACCGCAGGCGCAGTACCAGAGATCATAAACTTCCTCAGGCTTTGCGACTGTCTGATTAAAATGCATGGCGTACTGCTCTAAAAGTTCATCATCCTGCAATACCGATGCAAGTGACGTTGGCTCGGGTACCGTAAGCATAAACTTCTGATCATTTTCCCAAATGGCGTTATCTTCAAATATAACCTTGGTAACAGTTACGTCAAAAGCGCGAGTGGACGCATTCGGCAGCGGAATTAGCGTCTTCTGACCAAATTCTTCGTCACGTGATACATTCAGATCGAGATATTCAAAAGAAACATCTTCACCGAGAGCAGCGCCGGATGTGTCAAACGAAGATACGCTCAGAGTCAGGGCTTTGATCTTTTTGTTTGCGATACTGCGGATCTTTAATTGTGCAAGTATTTTGCCGGTTTGATTGTCCTTAAGCAATGCTCCGGCAGACAGTATGACCGGCGAGCCTAATGCATAGAGGTTATTTTTTGCCGTAAATACTCGTGTATATCTTCCTGCCATAACGTTTACCTCAAATGTCCGGAACTTCGTCTTCCCTGGGCTGAGCAGTGGGAACATTTTTCGACGTGTTATCCTTTATATCCTGCGCCAGCTGTATAAGTTCCCCGAAAGCATAGAAAGCAAGACCGGTTAAGAATGCAGAAACCGCACATACCAAAAAAACGAAAAATCCCAATACCTTGACTTGAGTTGCAATTACTATTCCGCCAATGAGCATGAGCCCCGCACTGACAATTCCCGTTACTTTCAGTGTATTTGCTACTTTGTTTTCATACATTTTCTGTGTCCTCCATTTATAATTTAATTTTAATAGTGCTCATACGCGCAAAAAGCGCACCCTTCCCATGTAATTCACGTTAAGAGTGCGCCATATTTAAGTATTTTATGCCCCCGAAAACGGGCAGAATTATGCTATGTATGTATGTATGTATGTATGTATGTATGTATGTATGTATGTATCGAGTGTCGCATGATTTTCCGCCCCTGTCAAGCGTTATTTTGCCGTAAGTATATAATAACTTGATTCAATCATAACAGATAGCTTGGTAAAATGCAACAGGAA
>CAVAPH010000176.1:0-3468 GCA_963590455.1 bacterium
AGGATGAGCGTGACAGCTTCGTAGCCTTTGACTGTCCGCGCAGACTTTATCTTAAAACCGGAATTAAACCGGCGTTTCGCTTCTTTACTCTGCAGCAGTGGATGAGTTCGCACAGCGAAAGCTTCACTGAAACGTTGCGCAGTGAATTTGAAGAGAGCAACGTGAAATGGGTGATGACCTTCAACCTCTATTCAGACCCGTTTGTAACAACTGATATTATTAATGAAAAATACACACAGGTTGCAGAAACCGAAAATGGCATGTACAGACTGTATTGCCTGAAATAACAAACATCCCTCCCAAGCTCGTAATCAGCCGGGAAGGGATAATTTAAGGGCCTCGGAGATCTCTCCGAAGCCCGGTTTTTATATAATATTTACTTCGACACAGGAGTCTGGGCCGAATTCCTCTTCCATGCTGCGTTTGTATTCGGGGAAATAATCAGTCGGCATGAGTGCCTGCACGCAGCCTGCAAAGCCGCCGCCGTGGACACGCCATGCGCCCTTGCCTTCAAGAAGCCGGCGGCTGTGCTCCAATCCCTGCGCGAGCTTTGTGTCGCCGGTGGCACTGGTTATTATGTTGTTCAAAAGCTGCTCTGAGGAGCGGCCTGACTCGTTCATCAGCCGCATATATGTCTCACCGTCACCTGACTTGAGGGCGTCGCGCATCTGCGGGACACGCTCATTTTCCGCGAAGAAGTGCATTGCGCGGCGAACGGGACGGTTTGCCGGATCCCAGCCCTTTTTGTAAAACTCCTCAGGATCGACATCGCCGAGGACACCCTTGTCAAAGAGGTTTGCTATATACACCATATCCGCCGGAATGCGGGCATACGAGGTATCAAGTCCGGTGTGACTGCCGCCGGTGTTTGTCAGGCACAGCGTCAGCCCCATAGGCGCAAAACTGGCCTGTATCGGCTCAATTTCGCCGGTTTTCGGGTCGGCATATACAGTATGGCCCAAAGCGCAGGCGAGCTGACTCATCATGCCGCAGGGCTTGCCGAAATATTTGTTCTCAGCCTGTACGCCGGCTCGCGCGAGGACAATCGGCTCAACTTTGCCGTCATTAAAAAGCTCTGAGAGCATGCGGCCGACGAGTACGGAGAAAGCAGCTGACGAGCTCATTCCTGAGCCGGAGGAGAGTGTGGACTTTATTTTCGCGTCGAATCCGCCGACGTTCAGCCCCAGCTCCTTAAACGCAGCGACAACGCCGCGGACGAGAGATGCGGGAGTTCCGAACTCCGTTGTGCGGATCATGAGATGGGTGACATTTACATCGAAGGACTTGAAGCCTTCGGACTGGATATGTATGAGATTTGTGCCGTTTGCCTCACAGCGGGCATAGTGGCCGAAATGAACAGCGGAGGCAAGCATTCTGCCCTTTTGATGATCGGTGTGATTGCCGGCAAGCTCTGTCCTACCGGGTACAAATACCTGTTTTCTCATTCGCTTAACCCTCTTTGCACATATTTCGCGCAATCTACTACGCATATCAGGATATACCAAAAAAGGCGCAAAGTCAACTAATAAATGCCCAAATTGCGACAATATTTTAACATTATACACAAATAACTTGCGTTTAAGCTGTGCAGAAGATATAATGATCTTTACACGGATTAACACAGGCTTTTCATAAAGCTTATAAGTAGAATTCCGGTAAAAATCACGACGCTTTTTTGTAAAAAGCTTGGAGGTTTAAGTATGAAAAGTGCAAACGGTATAAATCTCACCATGCTCTGCGATTTTTACGAGCTGACCATGGGCAATGGCTACTTTGTCAGCGGCAGGCAGAATGAGATAACCTATTTTGATATATTCTACCGCTCAGTTCCGGACAATGCAGGCTTTGCAATTGCCGCAGGGCTTGAGCAGATTGTCGACTACGTGCAGAAGCTGCATTTTGACGACGAGGATATTGAATACCTCCGCTCCCGTGGGATTTTCGACGAGGGATTTCTGGAGTACATGAGAAATTTCCGCTTTACCGGAGATATCTGGGCTGTTCCCGAGGGAACTCCCATCTTCCCGATGGAGCCGGTTATCACTGTTCGTGCCCCCGCAATACAGGCGCAGCTTCTCGAAACATACATGCTGCTGGAGTTCAACCATCAGAGCCTTATTGCAACGAAGGCAAACCGCATCTGCCGCTCGGCTGACGGACGTGCCGTGCTCGAGTTCGGTTCACGCAGGGCGCAGGGAATTGCCGGTGCCGTGACCGGTGCGCGTGCTGCCTTCATCGGTGGCTGTGCCGGTACTGCATGCACTGTTTCGGATCAGCTCTACGGTGTTCCGGCTGCAGGCACGATGGCGCACTCTTGGGTGCAGATGTTCCCCAGCGAGTATGATGCCTTTGTCAGCTACTGCAAGGCATACCCGCAGAACGCGGTGCTTCTTGTTGACACATATAATACGCTCAAGTCCGGCGTACCCAACGCAATACGCGCCTTCAACGAGGTGCTCAAGCCCATGGGTATCACCAAGTGCGGCATCCGCCTTGACTCCGGTGACATGGCTTATCTTACGCAGTGTGCGCGCCGTATGCTCGATGAGGCGGGCTGGACGGAGTGCACCATCACGGTTTCAAACTCCCTTGATGAGCGCATCATCGCCGAGATTCTCCGTCAGGGCGCAAAAATAGACGGCTTCGGCGTCGGTGAGAGGCTCATCACTTCGAGCAGTCACCCTGTGTTCGGCGGTGTGTATAAGCTTTGCGCCGTGGAAGACGAGCGCGGCGAAATCATTCCGAAAATCAAGGTTTCCGAGAATGTCGGCAAGATCACGAACCCCGGTTTTAAAAAGGTCTACCGCTTCTTCAGCCGCAAAACCGGCATGGCGGAGGCGGATTATATCTGCCTGCGCGACGAGTTCGTGGACGATTCTAAGCCCATTGAGCTCTGCGATCCCGATGCCCGCTGGAAGCGTAAAACTTTTGAGGACTTTCGCGCCGAGGAACTGCAAAAGCCCATCTTCCTCAACGGCGAGCTTGTCTATGAGCTGCCCACCCTCAAAGAGATCAAAACCGCCTGCGCCTACGGTGTGAGCACCCTCTGGCCCGAAGTAAAGCGCTTCGACAACCCCCACCACTACTACGTAGACCTCTCCGAAAAACTCATGGAGCTGAAAGACAGCATGCTCGCAGAGTATGCGAAGATGTTGTAAAAAAACAAGTTATGCTTCCAGCTAAGCAGGAGGCATGAGTAAGCTCTGGAAAAGAATCATACCAGCAGTCCCTGAAGAAGTGCCCCGAATAGTTTGCCGACCGCATCTATTCTCAGGCGCCGTCCAAAGGAACTGCTGGTTCAAATTATTTTTTGCATTCTTGCAGTTGATTGTAAAACGAAGTTGCGCATAATATAAAATACAGCGATAGGCAACAATCATCAAAGTAGGGCGAACACTATTGTGGTACGTACAAGTTTTTTCTAATCGCAATTCAGAAAACGTTGACAATCCGGCATAATGAGAATAA
>CAVAPH010000177.1:0-3414 GCA_963590455.1 bacterium
CGGTCTCGCCGCATACGGTGCAGATTTCATCGCCGGTGTAGCCGGTCTCGGTGCAGGTGGCTGCCTTGGCGTTCTTGACTTCCGTCTTATGACCAAGTGCCGCTATTACCTCACCGGTCTTGATGGTCTTGTCACATACTGTGCAGATTTCGTCGCCGGTGTAGCCGGTCTCGGTGCAGGTGGCTGCCTTAGCGTTCTTGACTTCCGTCTTATGGCCAAGTGCCGGGATTGTCTCCTGGGCCACTATGACAGCTTCGCATACCGAGCAGTGCTTGCCTTCGGTCTTGCCGTCTGTCGTGCATGTTGCCGCTACCGCAGGATCTACGATCTCTTTATGGCCAAGTGCCGAGATTACAGTGCCCTTTGATATTGTCTCGCCGCATACCGTGCAGATCTCGTCGCCGGTGTAGCCGGCCTCGGTGCATGTTGCTGCCTTAGCATTCTGGATTTCTATCTTGTGAGCTGCCGGTATTGTTTTCCCGCTCACGATGGTCTCTCCGCACACCGTGCAAACCTCGTCGCCGGTGTAGCCGTCTTCCGTGCAGGTGGCTGCCTTGGCGTTCTGGAGCTCTGTCACATGAGCATGAATATATGCTGTTGCGATGCTTGAGTAGCGGCGCGAATTGAAGTTTTCCCCGTCGACTTTAGCTGTTGCGTAAACTCTGAATGAATATTCTGTATTCGAGTCAAGGTTATTTAAGGTTATGCTTGTATCTGTCGTTTTTACGTTTTTCCAGGTGTTTCTTCCATCGCTGCTATAACTCAGCCAATAGGCCTGTGCGCCAGCAGAACTGCTCCAGCTCAGCGTAACACCGTTCTCGGTAATGTTTCCGACATTTATCGTTGCTACCGATGCCGGAACTATTTTATATGTCGCGGAGAGTGTTCCGTAATAGTCTCCGCATCCCTTGATTGTAATCTTGCCGTATCCGACGGATGTGCAGTTGCCGTACAGAATATATCCGTCTGAGGAAACCTCGCTGCTCTTGATTGTCAGTCGCGTATCTCCGTTATACACGGAAACGCCCGCGACAGATGAAGATCCGTTAAATTCAACAGAGCCTACATTGATTGTGCAGGTTGATATGTCAGTACCCTGTTTTCCGCATTTTGTGCACACATGATTTTCATCCCAGTCATGACCCTTCGGCCATATCGAGCCGGAGGAAAATACTTCTCCGCAGTCAGGACAGGTATACTTCAACGGGCCGTATTTTGTACATGTGCGTGTATCCGACATTGATGCCTTGCTGTGAGCATGTCCGGTTTCATCAAAATGATAAACATCATTTCCAAGCTGTATCCAGCCTGCTCCGAACTGGCTCAGGTCAAGCTTCTCTGTTCCATTGGTAAAGCAGAGCTTTCCTATGTCGGAAATTTCTATTGATGCCTGCCCTATCTCCTGTCCGCCGCTTAGAATTTTTATTGTAGCTGTTCCTTCGAAATCAGCATCTGCCGTAAAAAGTCCGTTCTCGTCAATGCTGCCGCAAGATTCATCCGCGACCGCCCATTCGCAGTTATCGGGCATTTGCGCAGAGGCTCCGCTGCTGCTGACGCCGACTGCGGAAAACTGAACGCTGCTGCCTTTCTCATAGATTCCGCCCGCAGGTTCGACTCTGGCATGGTCAAATGTATTGCTGTCTTCCTCAGTTGAGACAACAAGCAGTGCGCTTGCAACATCACGAATTACGCCGTCAGACGGGACTCCCCTCATCTGAAGCTCGGTTTCTCCCTCTCGCTGGCTTGCGTAGGAAGCCGAGCCGCCGCCGTCCAAATACAAAGCTCTGACTACTCCCTGAGATTTAAGAAAGCTTGCCAGCTCATAGAGAGTCATTCCGCTCGAGTAGGGTGATTGCCTTCCGTCTACCTGAAACATTACAACCGTGCCATCAGCCTTTAAGCCGATGCTGTTTACAGGGTTGGCTTTATTATTGGTTGCATTCGCAGTAAGCTCACCGCCGTCGACCAAAAAGAATGGGCCGGAAACTGCTTCAAGAACATCCGAGCAGTCTGTATTTGCATCTCTTATTACATACGAACCGTCTTTCAGTACTGCGAAATACGGCTCATGAGCTCCCTGGACTACATTGCCTTCCATAACGAGGCATCCAAGGGGCTGGGCTGTCTGCATATTATAATAATCGCCGTTTGTTGCGGCAACGACATTTCCTCCGGTCACGGATTCATACGCTTCCGCCTGGTCTATTACGTTCTGCAGGCTCCATTTCCATTCGCTTGCGACAGTGCCGGCATACTCTTTTCTGGACTCCGCGGTGCTGTCAGCGGTATAGTATCCCGAATATGAAGCCTTAATTGTCACATTTGCGGACGGCGAGATAGTTGTCATAAATCCTGCAGTCTGGCCGGTGCCTTCAGAGGTGTTCAAAAAGACATCTGTCTCAACCACGCCGGGGACAATGCTATAGCTTGTCTCCTGAATCAGCACCTTGCCGGCAGGGGCGACAACACTTGTATCGCCTTGCGCAAACGCACTGAATATGCCGATGCTCAGCATCAGCATAAGCGTCAATGCCGTCGCAATTACCTGCGACAATATTGTCCTTGTTCTTTGGTTCAAGCAGTTACACATCCTTTCAAAAAAATCCGATTATTCACAAATATAATGCTGTCAAATACATCAGAATAGGAAGCGCGTGAATATCACGCTCTCCCTATTCTTTGGTTTATTATGCTGTTTTCCTAAATTGAGAATTCATCTCATTGTGCATTGTCTTCTGCTTTGTCATATCGGAAAATAAAGGTTACGATCTGTGCACGGTTGCATACCGTAGTCGGTGCGAAGTGGGTTTCATCCATTCCGTCCGTGATGCCGTTGGCAACTGCCCACAGCACTGCATTGTAGTAATATGCGTTCGTGTCTACGTCTGTAAATGCGCATGTGGTATTCTCTACCTTCGGCTGGCCTTCCATACGGTACAGGAAGGTTACGACCTGGGCGCGGGTTACTTTTTCGTTCGGGCTGAACGTTGTTGCGCTTGTGCCGTCCGTTATTCCCTTTTCAACTGCCCACAGTACTGCTTCGTAGTAATATGCGCCTTCCTTTATATCCGTGAATGCACAGGTCTTCGTTGTCGTGGTCGGGCATCCGGCGTTTCTCCACAGGAAGGTTACAGCCTGGGCTCTCGTGCAGTCAGCTGTTGGTGCAAAGTGAGTTGCATCCACGCCGTCCGTGATTGCGGGATCGTGATTTACTGCCCACTGTACGGCCTCATTGTAGTATGCATCGTCCTTCACATCGACAAACGGATTGCTCTTATATCCGGGATCTGCGCTGCCGCATACTGTGCAGACGCCATTCTTGTAGGAGTGTCCAAGTGCCGGGATAGTTTCCTGGGCTGCTATGACAGCTTCGCATACCGAGCAGTGCTTGCCTTCGGTCTTGCCGTCTGTCGT
>CAVAPH010000178.1:0-3408 GCA_963590455.1 bacterium
ATATAATACACCCCGGCAGACTATCTGTCGGGGTGTACGCTGAAAGAGGAAGTGTGTGTACTGGCGGCAGTGACTGCACAATCCTGCCGCCTGAGTCAAAAGGAGTTGCGCCAATTCTTTTATCGGAACCGGTTTATTACTTCTTTTCAAGCTTGACCTGCTGCTTCTTACTCGTGAGGAGCGTAAACACGAAGAAGAAAAGCAGGATGCCAAAGGAAATGATGTAAATAGCGGTCTGGTTTGCCTTGGTGAAGAAGTCCATCATCTGGCCGGCGAGAACGAAAGCCATGATGGGGCCGACAAGCCACTTGATGCACACGCGGTAGAAAGTATCGAAGGCCTTGGATCCCTCGCCTGAGTGAATCTCGTCGAGCAGGAATTCAGGCTTGAGCTCCCAGCCGACCATGATAGCCATAAGCATTGCGCCGATAGGCATTGCGATGCCTTCAGACCAGCAATCCATGAAGTCGAGCCAGCAGTCGTTCCAAGTGTCGACGCCGAGAGAATTCTGGAACGGGACCCACATGCCGTTGGAGCCGAGACCGTCGAGAGAGACGATGAGTGCCTCAACGAGTATTGCAAGTGCGACGAAGAGAACGATCTTAACGCGGGATGCGCTCTTGCCCTCGGCAGTGCGCTTATCAATGAAATATGCAGCGACAACTTCCATCAGGGAGATTGCAGAGGATGTAGCTGCGATGACGACGAGCAGGTAGAAGATAATGCCGAAGAGAGGTCCGGTCGGGCCCATGTTGGAGAAAACGTCCTGCAGGGTGACGAAGAGGAGCTTCGGGCCGCCCAGGGAGATCTCATTGACGGGAATGCCGTTGTTGATGCCGTTTGCAACAGCTGCGGGGATAACCGCAAGACCTGCCATCAGTGCAACCAGAGTATCGGATGCGACGATTATGACGGAGTTCTTTACGAGGTTCTCTTTCTTGCCAAGATATGAGCCGTAGGTGACAATTGCGCCCATTGCAAGGGAGAGCGAGAAGAACATCTGGCCGCCGGCAGTGCCGAGAACGGAGATGAAGCTGGGTGCCTCTTCGATGAAGCCGGCCTTGACAGCATAACCGGGAACGAACATGAACTTGAGACCCTCGACTGCGTTGGGGAGGGAGACGGAGCGAATGATAACGATGATGAGCATGATGACGAGTGCCGGCATGCCGATCTTGTTGAACTTCTCAATGCCGCCGCCGAGACCGCGCATGACTATGTACATGCAGTAGCCAAGGAAGAGCATCGTGAAGATTGCGCAGCCGAACTGGTTTGTCAGCATAGCGCCAAAGGTGTTGGAGCCGGTAATGGTTGTGCCGAACAGCTCGCTCAGGCCAAAGCCGAGCTCTGCAAGGTTGAGGCACATGTACTGTACACAGTAGCCGCCGAGAACGGAGTAGAAGCTCATGATAAGGAACGGAGCAATAACGCCGAGCCATCCGACCCATTTGAATTTCTTAGAAACGGCCTTGTAAGCGCCGACAACACCGGTGCCGGTTTTACGTCCGAGCGCAAGCTCACTGGCCATGACAGTCAGGCCCACGATTATGGCAAGTCCGATGTAGATGATCAGGAAGGTAAAGCCACCGCTTTTACCCATCTTATAGGGGAAGCCCCAAATGTTGCCGAGTCCGACGGCCGAGCCGATGGCAGCCATCAGAAATCCGAAGGTACTGCCGAATGAACCGCGATTGTTTTCCATGTTCATACCTCACTTTTTTATTTTTACGCCGATTATGCAAGGGCGTACACCGATCAAGTCACAATCAATTCATACGTCCTTAACATTCTGTACATGAATTATAATCTTTTTCTTGCATTTTGGGTCACTCGACATTATTATATGAAATATGAAGAAACCTCATAGATAAATCGGCCTTTAGAAAGAAAAATAACTAACAATGCTGTTTAAACCGTAACAATTCGCCTTTTTCAATGCTTTGCGGTCGATTTGTCTGCTTTAACTCTTCCGGAACATTACGGCAGCGCATTAATAAACGTGATGACTTGCTATAAGATTTCTTAACAGGTTTGCTCGTTTTCTTAACGCAATCTTAACACTACGTTCGCGTTAAACGTACAGATAAGCTTAAAATTACTCTCACAATTTTAGATTATTATACTACTCTGCTATTTTTATCACACGATTTTTCAAACTTTTTTGGCGCTTTTTCTGCCAATTCCATTCGTGCTGCTCGGGCTGACGATGTCCGCATCAGGCATACTGAAATTTTTTCATGTCAATTACGTGCACGATAATCCGGCCGATCGTCCCGGGCGAAATTAAAATTGTTAATGACCTGCAGGTACCCCGCGCGCAAATATAAATAGTAGAAGAGAGATGTTTTGTACAGATGGATACTAAAAAGCTCAGTGCACTTATAACCGCGCTTGATAAAGGAAGTCTGACCGCTGCCGCCGAAGAGATGGGCTACACCCAATCCGGTCTGACGCACATGATGAATTCTCTCGAAGACGAGCTCGGCATAAAAATACTTGTCAGAAGCAAGGGCGGAGTGCGTCTTTCACCCGCCGGGCGCGAGCTGCTGCCGCAGATGCAGGCCGTTGTTGACTCCGCAGAAGAGCTCCAGCGCAGCGTGGATAAGCTCCTCCGCCGCAGCTTTACCGTGTTGCGCCTGGGTGCGTACTCCAGTGTGTCACGCCAGTGGCTTCCGGCGATGCTGGCCTCACTGCGCCGCGCCTGCCCCGAGATTGACGTGTCAATCACGACCGGCAGTATGCAGGACGGCTACAATGCAGTAAAGAACGGAGAGCTCGACTGCGCGATAGTCAGCTATCAGCCCACACTCTGCCAGGGTCTGAGCTGGATTCAGCTGCACGATGACCCGCTGCTCGCCATACTCCCGCAGGGCTATGACATTCACGGCGGTGCTTTTCCTGTTAAACAGTTTGACGGGCGCGAGTTTCTCATGCCCTCTGACGGCATGGAGCTGGATATTGTCCCGGCCATCACGTCGGGCAACTCACGCGTAAATCCGGAATACCGCTATACCGGTTTGGACGATGCGTCTATAGTTTCTATGGTCGCGCACGGTCTCGGCGTGAGTGTGCTCTCGCGGCTCATAATGGACGGCATATCCGACAATGTGCAGGCAGTCCCGCTGCTTCCTTCCGCCTGCAGGCACCTCGGCATAGTAGTAAATGAGCAGCTCAGCCACGACAAAAGCATAAAAAGCTTTGTCACCTGCGCCCGCGAGACCCTCGCCCAGATATACGGGAACGAGGAAGAGTGACGGGGGCGAAAATGAAGCCGACGGCGGCACTCTGATCGCGCTAATATATGTTATTGACTGACACACTATGAAATCTCCGCAATTACCGCGATTTACGCACAAAAAATGTTGCAATTTCGCGGGATAGGTGGTAAAATTTCTTTTTGTGTTGAAA
>CAVAPH010000179.1:0-3397 GCA_963590455.1 bacterium
CCGGCACTGTCCCGTTTGAGGGACAGTGCCGGAACAGAAGAATATAAGGGAGAAGAGTAGTGTGCTTTATACGTTGCCCTGTGCCATCATGGCTTCTGCAACCTTGAGGAAACCGGCGACGTTTGCGCCGACCATAAGATCGCCCGGGCAGCCGCACTCGACGGATGCGTCGTAGCAGGCCTTGTAGATGTTCTTCATGATGCTGTGCAGCTTCTCATCAACCTCGTCGAAGCTCCAGGACATACGGATGGAGTTCTGGCTCATCTCGAGACCGGAGGTTGCAACACCGCCGGCGTTGGATGCTTTGCCGGGGGAGTAGAGAAGGCCGTTGGACTTGACTATCTCTATTGCTTCCGGAGTAAGAGGCATGTTGGCGCCTTCAAATACTGCCATGCAGCCGTTGTCAACGAGTGCCTGTGCACCGACAGCGTCCATCTCGTTCTGAGAGGCGCAGGGGTGTGCAATGTCGCACTTGACGTTCCAGATGTTCTTGCAGCCTTCATGGTACTCGCTGCCGGGAACCTCTTCTGCATACACGCTGATGCGTGCGCGGCGGCGCTGCTTGATGTCGAACAGCTTATCAAGGTTAATGCCGTTTGCATCGTAAACATAGCCCTGGCTGTCGCTCATTGCTACGACCTTGCCGCCCAGCTGAGTGACCTTCTGTGCGCAGTACTGTGCAACGTTGCCGGAACCGGATACGACGACGGTCTTGCCTTCGTAGCTGGTGTTCTTGAGATACTTGAGTGCTTCTGCGGAGAAGTAGCAGACACCGAAGCCGGTAGCCTGGGTTCTTGCCAGGGAGCCGCCGAACGGGATGCCCTTACCGGTGAGGGTTGCGCCCTCGAAGCGGTCAACTATTCTCTTGTACTGGCCGAACATGTAGCCAATCTCACGTGCGCCTACACCGATGTCACCTGCAGGAACGTCGGTAAACTGGCCGATGTGACGATAAAGCTCGGTCATGAAGCTCTGGCAGAAGCGCATAACTTCACCGTCGGACTTGCCCTTCGGGTCGAAGTCGGAGCCGCCCTTGCCGCCGCCCATAGGAAGTGTGGTCAGAGAGTTCTTGAGGATCTGCTCAAAGCCGAGGAACTTCATGATGGACAGGTTGACTGACGGATGGAAACGCAGGCCGCCCTTGTAGGGGCCGATTGCGGAGTTGTACTGTACGCGGAAGCCGCGGTTGATGTGCGTGACGCCGTTGTCATCGACCCAGGGGACACGGAACTCAATGACGCGCTCCGGCTCAACAAAGCGCTCAATAAGACCGGTCTTTTCCCATTCGGGGTGCTTGTCTACAACCAGCTCCAGAGATTCAAAGACCTCCATGACTGCCTGCAGGAACTCGGGTTCATGTGCGTCGCGTTTTTCAACGTCGGCGTATACTCTCTTAAGATATTCGTTTTTCAGCATTTGCTGACCTCCTTAAATTTTTCTGGTGTGATACCTCTTTTCCAGCTGCCTTGATTATACTCGCATTTTTTTATGGTAACAATTCGCAATCTATACATTTTTTAGAGCCTCTTTTTTAGCAATTTGACTATGCCAACTTTGATAAAAAAATACCGAAAATGGCGAAAGTATTGCAATTTCAGTGAAAATAGGGTATGATAAAATTAAGACATTCAATATTAGTAATTTAAAGGAGAAACGCGATGAAGTGCGAAAGCTACGGCAGTTATGAAAAGTACACTTTTGGATCCGAAACACTGTGCGTATCGGTGATAACACTCGGCGCAACAGTGGAGAGTCTGCGCTATATGGGGCGCGAAACAGTGCTGCGCTATGACGATGCGCAGGGCTACCTCGCAGGCGGCTCATTTATCTGTGCCGCAATCGGGCGCTATGCAAATCGAATCGGGAATTCACGCTTCACACTCAACGGCAAAGAGTATATCCTGCCGGCGAACGAGGGCGCAAATCAGCTGCACGGAGGTCCGAATTCCTACGATAAGCGTAAATGGACGGCACAGGTGCTATCCGAAAATTCCGTGCGCTTTACGTTGATATCACCGGACGGTGACAACGGCTTCCCCGGCACACTTACGGCGAGCGTGACTTACACCGTTGCCGGCAGCACGCTCCGGCTTGACTTCGGCGGTGTATGTGATAAAGACACTGTCTATGCGCCGACGTCCCACATGTATTTCGCCCTTGGTGAGAATGCGCTCGATTACAGCATGCAGATGGATACGAAGGGCTATCTTGAAGTTGACGGCGGCCTCATTCCGACCGGCCGTGTCATGCCGCCGGAAGGCGATTTTGACTTCTCAGCCATGCGAAAGATAGGCCGCGACTATGACCATTGCTTCGTGCTCTCCGACAGCCGCCGCTGCACCGTAGAGGCAGAAGGAATAAGGCTTGATATCACGACGGACTTTCCGGCTGTGCAGATATATACGGCATCTTCGATGAGCGCTCCGCATAAGCCTAATTGCGGTCTTGCCATTGAACCGGAAGCATATCCGGACAGCCCCAACAAACCTCAGTTTCCGTCCGTTGTTCTGCACGCAGGTGAGGAATATCATCGCTGGGCGGAATACAGCTTCTCTAAAGCTTAAAGCTTTCATATGTTCACACTCTGCACTTGAATAAGAGATGTGAAGAGAATATAATATCCACGGTTGAAAATAATATTATCACGCGGGAGCCCAAGCGTTGAGCTTCTGCAAAAGAAAGAGGATTTTACAATGGATATAAAAAACATTCTTGAAAAGTGCGACCATACTTTGCTGCGTGTCGACTGCACATCCGGCGAGATCCGCACGCTCTGTGATCAGGCAATTAAATATAACTGCGCCAGTGTCTGCATCCCGCCATGCCACGTCGCAGGTGCGAAGCGCTATGTCGGCAACAAGATGAAAATCTGCACCGTTATCGGCTTCCCCAACGGGTATATGACCACTGCAGCGAAGGCCTTTGAGGCGGCAGACGCTGTAAAAAACGGCGCAGACGAGATAGACATGGTAATCAATCTCTCCATGGTTAAGGACGGTTGCTGGGATGCAGTGGCAAAGGACATTTCCGCCGTGCGTGAGGCTACCCGCGGCCATATTCTCAAGGTTATAATCGAGTGCTGCCTGCTCACTGATGAAGAGAAAATCAGACTCTGTAAGATAGTGGGCGACTGCGGCGCGGATTATATCAAGACATCTACAGGCTTCTCTAAGGGCGGCGCCACCCGCGAGGATGTCAAGCTCATGCGCGAGAACAGCCCGAGCTATGTCAAGGTCAAGGCTGCAGGCGGAATCTCCAGCATCGAGGATGCGCAGGACTTCATCACCCTTGGTGCAGATCGTCTCGGCACAAGCCGCATAGTAAAGCTTGCAATCGCGCAGGAAAAGGAAGCCGCTGAAAAAGCAGCAGCCGCAGCAGCAGATACGAGCGCTCCGGC
>CAVAPH010000180.1:0-3274 GCA_963590455.1 bacterium
TTTCATTTCCCTTTGGTGCCTTGCAGCGCAGCGGAAAGGAATGGTCATAAAAATGGCAACTGAATTACTAATGCCGAAACTCGGTCTTACCATGACCGAAGGCACCATTGATGAATGGAAGAAAAAAGAGGGCGACTCCGTAGAAAAGGGAGAAATCATCTACTCTGTTGCAACCGACAAGCTTACAAACGATGTTGAAGCAGACTGCGACGGCGTCCTTCTGAAGATTCTCGTCAAGGAAGGCGAAACCGTTCCCTGCAAGACCGTCGTCGGCTGGATTGGGGCAGCAGGCGAAGCAGTCCCCGATGCCGCAGCACCCGCTGCGACAGCTCCTGAAGCTGCCACTCCTGCAAAAGAAGCAGAAGTCAAGTGCTGTGCGAAGGCAAACAGTGGAGAATATGTACTTGCAACGCCTTATGCAAAGAAGCTCGCCAAAGAAAAGGGTATTGATCTTGCATCTGTTCCCGCAACTGGCTACAAGGGTGTTGTTGTTGCAAAGGACGTCAACAACTTCAATCCTGCCGCAGTCCGGGCTGAAGCCGGTGCAAAGGCATCTCCTCTGGCAGCAAAGCTTGCGGCTGATTTGGGAATAGACCTTACGGAAGTTCCCGCCCATGGCAGAGTTCTTGCTCAGGATATTCTGGCTTATTTGGAGCAGACCAGAGAGAAGGCAGAGGAGAATCCTTTGGAAGAGACCAAGCCCATGAACGGAATGCGCAAGGCAATCGCAAAAAATATGCAAAATTCCCACATGACAAGCCCCACGGTTACCTTCAATCTCGGTATAGATATGACTGAGATGAAGAATTACCGCGAGCAGCTTAAAGCGAAAGAGATTAAGGTCAGCTATACCGACATTATCGTAAAGTTCGTGGCAAAAGCACTGACGGAATTCCCACTTCTCAACTGCTCCGTTGACGGTAACAACATAATATACAAAAAATATATAAATATGGGTGTTGCCGTTGCTCTTGATAATGGCCTTGTAGTTCCCAATATTGTCGATGCCGACAAGAAATCTCTTGTAGAAATCTCCAAAGAAGTCAAGGAGCTGGCGGGACTTGCCCGCGCCGGCAAGCTGCCCCCCGAGAAGCTTCGTGGCGGTACATTCACTATAACAAACCTCGGCATGTACGGTATTGAGAGCTTCTCACCCATTATAAATCAGCCCGAGGTGGCAATCCTCGGCTGCAACACCATGGAGGACAAGGTCGTCGTAAGAAACGGCGAAATGGTCATCCGTCCGATTATGAATCTAAGCCTTACCGCCGACCACAGAGTAGTTGACGGCTCCGTTGCAGCTCAGTTTCTGCAGCGTGTTAAGACACTGATGGAAAACCCCGCATTGATGTTGGCATAAGGAGGTTGGGAACATGGCGAATGAATTACTGATGCCTAAGCTCGGTCTTACCATGACCGAAGGCACCATTGATGAATGGAAGAAAAAAGAGGGCGATACGGTTACAAGCGGTGAGATAATCTACTCCGTTGCAACTGATAAGCTTACGAATGACGTTGAAGCCGACTGTGACGGTGTCCTTCTGAAGATTCTTGTCAAAGAAGGCGAAACCGTTCCCTGCAAGACCGTTGTAGGTTGGGTAGGCGCAGCGGGCGAAGTAGTTCCCGATGTAGCAGCTCCTGCAGTAGCTGCTGCACCCGTTGCCGCTGCTTCTGCGGCAGACGAAGCAGATAAGAACAGCGTTCTCGTAATCGGCGGCGGTCCCGGAGGATATGTTGCCGCAATCAGGGCCGCTCAGCTCGGCGCAAAAGTAACGCTGATCGAGAAAGACAAGGTCGGCGGAACCTGCCTCAACCGCGGCTGTATGCCCACCAAGGCAATGCTCCACGCCTCCGAAATCTACGAAGCCGCAACAAGCTCTGCCAACATCGGCATCTGCTGCGAGACAACAGTGGACTGGGAGAAAATTCAGGGATTTAGAGCAAGTGTCGTTGAAAAGCTCACAAGCGGCGTCAAGGCCCTGATTAAACTCAACAAGGTCAAGCTCGTCAGCGGCGAAGCTGTGTTCACTGCACCCAAGACCGTCAAGGTTAACGGTGATACCTATACCGCTGAGAAAGTCATCATTGCCGCAGGATCACACCCCATTATTCCCGGCATCCCCGGTCTCAAGGAGAGCAAGGCTCTTCTCGATTCCACCGCGTGTCTTGAGCTTGATCACATTCCCAAAAGCCTCGTAGTTATCGGCGGCGGCGTTATCGGCCTTGAACTCGGCAGCGTATATATGCGCTACGGCACCAAGGTCACAGTCGTTGAAATGCAGCCGAAGCTTCTGCCCCTTATGGATGCAGAGCTCACAGAGATGCTTCGCGTAAAGCTTGAAGGTCAGGGTATGACCATTATTACTAATGCTTCTGTTGCCGCAGTTTCCGACTGCGAAGGTGGAGCGAAAGTTACCGTTAAGACCGCAGACGGCGACGTTGTCCTCGATGCTGAGAAGATTCTCGCAGCAGTAGGCAGAGCTCCGGAAACCGCAGCACTTGGACTGGATAAGGCCGGTATAAAGACAGATAACGGCTTTATAACTGCAAATGCAAAGATGGAAACATCCGCAGAGGGTGTTTATGCAATCGGCGACTGCAACGGAAAACTCATGCTTGCTCATGCTGCCATGGCAATGGGCGAAACAGCGGCCGAGAATGCAATGGGCGGCAGCAAAACCTTTGATCCCAACTGCAGCCCCAGCTGTGCCTATGTGGGGCCCGAATTTGCCTGTGTAGGATTTACCGAAGAACGGGCAAAGGCACTTGGTATCAAGTATAAAGTCGGTAAGTTCCCCACAAGCGGAAACGGCAGAAGCCTTGTTGCAGGCCACACCGACGGCATGATAAAGATCCTTGCCGGTGAGCAGTACGGCGAAATTCTCGGCGTTCACATCCTCGCTCCCAGCGCAACCGAGCTTATCGAGGAAGCGGCTCTTGCAATCAGACTTGAGGCAACTCTTGAAGAGTTCACCGACACTATTCACTGCCATCCCACGGTTTCGGAGGGCCTACGTGAGGCGGCACTCGCTGTCAATAAAAAAGCTATACATAATAAGAACTGAAAACCGATACTTGACGGTTAATTCGCAAAAGGCTCGACCACAGATTTACTATAGAGCCATAAATAATGCCTGCTGAACAAATAAGAAATATCTAAAAAAGTGCCGAAAGCGGGCAACTTTTCAAGCAAGAAAGAGCTGCATGTGGTATAATAAGTGCATGGAAAAACTCAAAAAACGCCGAAAAACCTTGCACTTGGAGGCAGCTATGT
>CAVAPH010000181.1:0-3235 GCA_963590455.1 bacterium
GACGAGGATGCGCTCGTGCGTGAGCTGCGCGAAAAGGGCTATGACGTCAACAGCATGACGACTGAGGAAAAGCTTGCTGATCCCGTTGTGCGCGAGGCGTTTGAGACATATTACACAAAGCTCATGTGGAGTGTTATACCGGAAATGTTTGATCGTTTCGGCGTTGAGCGCATCATGCTCAAGTATGACATGACGACCTCTGCAGCAGAGCTTATCAATGTGCGCCTTATGAAGCGCAACTATGCCTCTATGATTTGGGAGGAGAACGACACTCTGACTAAGCTGTTCGGCTATGAGGTGTCGGAAATAAAAGATCCGGCCTACGATCCTGAGAACGACTGGCCGGCGCTGTTCTTTTATTACGGTTATGTCGGCTTCGGACTGTACATCGCGTTTATTTTGCTTTTCGTATGGAAACTGATAAAACGTGTCATAAAGGATTTCAAGGGAAGCCTGAATCTGTTGAATTTCACGCTGCTCATATGCTTTACACTCCAAATGGGCCTGGCTGAGCTTTCGGGTGCCCTGCTGAGGAGACCGAACGTATCGATATATCTCTCAGTGCTGCTTGCTTTGATCTATTACCGCACGGTGCGTGAGCCGCTGCAAAAATCGGAGGCTATTGAATGAAAGTCAGCGTAATTATTCCTGTGTATAAAGCTGAAGATTATCTGCGCGAATGTGTAGATTCAGTGCTTGCCCAGACTATGAGTGACCTGGAAATAATACTCGTAAATGACGGTTCCCCGGACCGTTCAGGCGAGATAATGACCGAATACGCAGCTCGCTACCCTGAAAAAATTCGTACTATAACATTGGAGAATGGGGGGCAGGGGCGCGCAAGAAATTTCGGAATAGATATTGCGCGCGGTGATTTTCTGAGCTTTATTGACAGCGATGATTATATTGAGCCGGAAACCTACGCCCTGATGCTTGAGGCTGCAGAGCGCGAACAGGCAGATATTGCGATCTGCGATATGGAGAAACGTTATGATGACGGGCGTCGGGAGTATGTTCATGCTGCACTGCAGGATGACCCACTCGCTGCCGCCGGTTCCTCCAGCAATAAGATCTTTCGCCGCAGCCTCGTCGGTGACATTAGATTTCCTGTCGGGCTGTGGTATGAAGATTTTGCATTTTCGGCAAAGCTTATGATGATAAGCCGCAAGACAGTTTTTGTTGAGAAGCCCTTATATATATACCGCTGCGGTCAGACATCTACGATGAATAATAATAACGCCCGCAAGAATCTGGATATAATCGCAATAATGGAGGAAATTCGCACATTTTCCGAGAAAGGCGGATACAGGGATGGGTTTGAATTCCTGCTGATAAATCATGTGCTGCTTGACTCAATAAAGCGTCTAGCCGTCCAGCAGACCCCGGACAGAAGCGAGGTAATACGCGAACTGCGGGAATATGTGCATCGCAATATACCGGACTTAACCGCATGTCAAAGCTACCGAAGAGAAACGCGCAACAGAAGGCTGATCATGTGGCTCAATTACCATGCCCTCGAACGGCTGTCCGTTGCAATGCTCAAAATAAAGGGGAGTATATAAGCGCAATATGATAAAGAACAGACTGACAAACAAAAAGCTGCTCTTCGCAGCGATCTGGTTTGCACTGTGGTTCGTGAGTGCATGTGTGTATATCTGCATATTTTCCAGGTATTATTTAGACGCGGATATGTCGAGTGAACTTCTGCTTTCTAAACTCTTGTCAGATGAAGGCGGAATACTCTCAAAAAACTGGTTTTATTCAACTGAGCTTAGAGTATTAAATACACAGCTTGTATTTGCTCCGCTTTTCAAGATCTTCAGCAGTTGGCACACCGTTCGTTCGATAGGAAGCATTATTCTGCTTGCTGTATACGCGCTGAGCTATTTCTATTTTGCATGCAGCATAGAGCTTAACAGGGAGCGCACACTCTTTACTGCCGGTATGTTGTTCATGCCTCTCTCGGTTTCATATTCATATATCATGCTGACCGGCATGTACTATATTCCGCATGTCTCTATTTCATTTATATTATTTGGGCTGTCGGTACGCTATATAAAAAAGGACGAGAAAAAAAGTCGTTTGATTTTGCTTTTGCTTACGGCTATCCTTGCTTTTATAGCGGGACTGGGCGGAATACGGCAGATTTTTATATTTACCTTACCGATTTTCGTGGCTTCGATTGCCATGCTGGCTTTCACTTATGGCTGCGAATCTCCGGAAACTGGTGCTTCAAGGCAAAGCAGCCGCAGATTTTTTGCGGCAAGCACGGTCGGCTTTGCAGCATCGGGTATCGGCTATGTCGTGAACAGCAAGATTTTAAGCAAAATATATACTTCCTGGGTATTTTCTGACTCTGCGTCAGCCCGCGGAGAAGAGCTCAGCTTTTCCACTGATTTCGGATACTTTTCTTTTGACGGTCTTGCTTCATATATCCATGCGATGTTTGAGGTAATTGGATATAAACAAGGACCAATAACATCAATATTTGTGCTTTTTAGTAATGTTACCTGCGCCGTCACATTCCTGTTTGTAATCGTAGCACTGGTAATATGCATCCGAAAGCTGTGTGCCTATAACAGCTCTGACTTTATTACTGTGGCAATTGGTGCATTTTATGCGGTCGGACTTGTAATTTTGGCGGCACTGTACGGGTTTACCGATATGGAATGTGATATACGATACTGCATTCCGATCTTTATTTTTATAATTCCGCTTGCAGCTAAGTGCATCCCAAATTTTGATAAGCAGAATATCTGCTTAAAGCTGCTCATATTATGCATGACAGCTTTCCTGACACTGGACAGTGCAAGCAACTATCGCAATTCATTTATAAATTATACTGCAGCAGATACAAATTCCGAATATGTCACAATAGCGGACTATCTCGAAGAAAAAGGATATACACAAGGCTGTGCGAGCTTCTGGAATGCAAATATACTTACAGAGCTGTCTGACGGCAAAATTGAAGTTTGGAACGTAGGAATGGATCACATATCAACCAAAAGTGATCTTGGCGTAATGTATGAGTGGCTGCAAGTCAAATCCCATGCATATGCTTTCCCGGAGGACAAAATGTTCCTGGTACTGAATGAAGCTGAAACCAGGGACTGCAATTTACCGATAGAGCCGGATTTTTCAGTGAACGGATATTCAGTATATTTGTTTGACAGCTTTAATGAATACGAGAAGTTGTATAGCTAAATTTAGGCTCCGCAGAGTCGTGATCTGCGGA
>CAVAPH010000182.1:0-3201 GCA_963590455.1 bacterium
CATCACCCGACGGCTTCGATATCGGCTTCGTTGACTAAGATGTAGCCGCCGTCTTCGCCGCTTTGGCTGAGGAGCAGGCTTGTCTCCTCACCTGCTGCGTTTTTGTAGCTTATACGCAGGTTCGGCATACCTTCGGGGATCTGCGTGACAAGCTGCAGTGCGCAGTCGCTCATGTAGCTTGCAGCCCAGAGTTCAGAGCTCTCATAAAAGCTTGATCCGTTATAGCCGACCTCTGAGAGCAAGACATCATATATTGTCCCGTCAGCAACGAGGCAGAGCTGAGTCTGGTCTTCATCGACGACAACCTTGTCGATAATCTCTATTGAGCCGTCAGCGACATCGCTCTGTGCCTTGAGTTCAATGCTGCCGGCGGTTTCACCATCGTCATGGCTCTGAGGAAGCCACTTGTCATCTATCTGTCCTTCGAGTTCACTGTAGGGAATAAGAAATTCCGTCAAGCCTGCAGCATAGGGTCCAAGCTCATAGAGATCTGAGAATATATACATGCCCTCATCGTTAAAAAGCCAGGAGCCGTCACGCAGCACTGCGGTTATTGCCGAGTTCACATCCGTAGTCAGCATATCCGTCGCTACTCTCTCAGAGTAGTAGCCGTCTTCATCCTGCTGATAGAGCTGAAGCATATAGTTGGCCGCAAATGTCTTGAAATCTTCGTGCCCCTCAGAAAGGGTATCCAGAGTAACAACTTCGCCGGTCTCAGAATCAAAGACGTAACCGCGGTTGACATAACTTCCGTGTGCACCGCCGGTATATGTGTTGGTGTTATACAGAAGGCTGATAACCTGATCATCTAAACGACCTACACTCGTAGTGCGTAAGCAGGAGAATTCAAGTGGCAGATCAGTCAGCCCGTTCTGCACTGCATAGACATAATTATCCGTTGCCTGTTCAAGATAGCCGCTCATACCGCTGGGCTGCTCGCTGTCGTCTTCAGTGTCATCATAGCTGTTGCCGGTGTAATACGTGTCGTCCAGTGTGGCAAGGTATTCATTCACGGCCTGCGTTGCATCATCGCGTCCCTCTATATAGACCTCAAGTGTATCATATGAGAAAGTCAGGATGCAGGTGGTACCGTACTGCGGGTCGTAATGCTCCTCAGAATGGTTCTCGATGCTGACGATGACATGGTTCGGTACGGTAGACTGCGCAGTGCTGTCTGAAGTATCTATTTTCTCTGTCGGCACGGAAGTGGCTTCGGTTTCCGGTGTAGGCTCCTCAGTTGCTTCCGGAAGAGGAGGAATATCTACATTTTTCAGATTCTCCAGATTTGCGCAGCCGCAAAGCGCAAGTGCAAGTGTCAGCACAAGGATAAGTGCCGTAATTTTCTTCATATTGTTCTCCGTTCTGCTGCAATCTTGCAGCGCATTCAATTTTAATTCAGCCTCATTTTATAATGACGTCCGCAGAACTTCAAAGTTCCGTTCTCGCCTTATAAGTCCTCGCATATCACTTCTTTTGCAAGAGATGCGTTTGTGTATCTGTTGTCGTCCGTTATTTCCTTTATGAGCGTTAAATCCGTCGGCAATGTTATCTTCTGTTCCTCGTATTCAAGCTCAAGCTCTATTATTGCACGGTCATTCCAAAATGGGAATACATCCACTTCAAACTTTTGACCAAGGTACATGACGATATAGCGGCGTTTTTCTATGGTTCGTCTTGCCGGGTCCGCTGTCAAAAGCAGCTTTTCATACTCCGCCTTATCAATTTCACGCTCACGTTCTATACGACGAATGCTGCTCAGCCGAGTCTTCACCGTATGTGTGTAGCGATAATTGCCGTCACGCCCACGCATGCGAACTCTCGCAGTCTGCCCCTCCGGAGCAACGAGATACGTCTGCTTAATCAGCGTATATTCCGTATTTGAAATAAACCAGTCGCTTCCGGGCATACGTATAAGAAACCTGCGTTCAATTTCAAATGGCACTGTTTCGTTCAAAGGCGCTTCACTCCCAATCTTTAGCTATAATATCATTGACTTAAGCTCTTCGCAAGAGATAAAGTATAAAATTCTGTAAACTCGCTTTTCTTCAAATCATACTATTAGCTGAAATTGCATGATTGACTTGCAGGCGGACTGCGTGTAAAATTAAGACAATAAGGCTTAAGCCTAATGCGCCAAAACTAAACGGAGGTTATATCATATGCCAACATTCTCAGATTTCACATTTAGATCCTCGACTGCCATAAACACAATCCACGCCAGAAAGTGCGTTCCGGACTGTGCCCCGCGCGCCGTCGTGCAGATAGTACACGGAATTGCCGAGCACATAAACAGATACGATGATTTTATGAAATTTCTCGCCGAAAACGGCATTCTCGCCGTCGGTGAGGACCATCTCGGTCACGGACAGTCTATCACCAATCCTGAGGACACCGGATTTTTCAGCGATGAGCTCGGCTGGGGCAAGGTTGTGATGGATGTTGAGCACCTGCATGACACAATTGCAGCAGAATACCCTGATATTCCCTACATTTTTTTTGGTCACAGCATGGGAAGTTTTCTCACACGCACGTTTATAATTGACCACCCGGAGAAGTACGATGCAGCAATAATCAGCGGCACGGGTCACCAGAACAAGCTGATGGTTGTCGGCGGCTACCTCATGTCTGAGGCTATGGTGAAATCAAAGGGTGCACGCAGTGACGGGCAAAAGCTCAACGATATAGCATTCGGCAGCTATCTCAACAAGATAGGAAACCCGCGTACAGCTTACGACTGGCTCACCCGCGACAATGAAACCGTTGACAAGTATATAGCCGATCCTCTCTGCGGTTTTGTCGCCAAGACGGGGCTTTACCGCGACATGATGGGCGGTATTTGGTTTGTAACAAATCAGAAGAACATCGACATGATGGATAAGGAAAAACCGATATACTTCATGTCTGGCTCTGACGATCCTGTCGGGGATTACGGCAAGGGCGTTGAAAAAGCGTATAACGCATTCTGCAAGGCCGGACTGCATGACGTAAAAATGAAGCTCTACCCCGGCGGACGTCATGAAATGCTCAACGAAATCAACAAAGACGAGGTTTACAAGGACATACTCGACTGGATCAACGAGAAAATCTGATACATCCATCTGATAAACTGCGCTGAAATATTACAGCGCAGTTTTTATTATTTTGCAAAAATAAGACCGGCTAATGCCGGTCTTATTAATACACTGATATATTTTCAGAGAG
>CAVAPH010000183.1:0-3198 GCA_963590455.1 bacterium
TCCTGGCGTATCCGCATTTGCGGCAGAGTTCTTCGGCGGCGGTGCGGGCGGAGAAGCCGTCGTATATTGCGCGGGCGCGTGGGGATTGGAGGATATCGTCGAGGGGGGTGTCGAAAAGATTTCCGAGTGCAAGATCGCCCTCATGGTCAAGGCAGCAGGGCACAACCGTCCCGTCGCAGAGCACGCCGAGCTGGTCACGCAGGCCGTAGCAGAACATACGTCCGTCGCCCTCTTTGGCCGACATATCCGGCCAGTCGAACTTATCGCCGGACTCAAGCCACACGTGCGGGGCGAGGGCAAGACTTCTGCGCGATTGCGCCCACGGCTTCGGGAAGTAGGCCTCAAGCCGCTGCTCTATCTCACCGTTGAGCGTTTCAAGGCCGTTTTTATTCCACAGGCGCAGCACGCAGAGCTTGTTTAACTCCCCCATCCTCTGCGCGAAATCCGCACAGCTGTCGATATAATTATCCAGTGCGCCGCCGTTATTCGCCTCGAACGACTGCAGCGAGATATTGACCTTGTGCACAGCCTCCGCCTGAAGCAGCAGCTCTCCGCGGCTCGGCAGAAGTGTGCCGTTAGTGGTGATAATAACGTGAAAGCCCTTCCGTCCGGCGCAATCAAGGAGCTCTTTGAGTTTTGGATGCGTCAGCGGCTCACCCATCAAATGAAAATAGAGATAGTCCGTATATGGCCGAAGCTTCGTGGTAAGCGTGTCGAACTCAGCCGGGCTCATTATCTTCTTTTCGCGCCTTGTACCGGGGCAGAATGCGCAGTTTAGATTACATATATTTGTTATTTCGAGATATACTTTTTTGAATCGCATAATATCACCGCATCAAAAAAATCAGCCCGGGTGTGAAAATCCGGGCTGCAATTTTATTCAGATCAAATCAGAACATGCCGGGGAAACCGGGAAGGCCGCCGTTGAGCTTTGCCATGGACTGGCTGGTTTTGTCGTCTGCCAGCTTGAGAGCGCCGTTGACTGCAGCAACGATCATATCCTGCAGCATTTCGACATCATCGGGATCAACGACTTCGGGGTTTATCTCGATGGACTGGATCTCGCGCGTACCGACAATAGTAGCCTTTACCGCGCCGCCGCCGGCCGTAAACTCAAACTTGGTCGACTCCAGCTCCTGCTGCATCTTCAAAAACTCCTGCTGCATCTTCTGGGCCTGCTTCATCATGTTCATCTGATTGCCGCCGGGATAACCGCCGCGGAATCCGCCTTTTGCCATTTTGTATTCCTCCGATTTTTTATTTATTTACTTAACGCTTCACCGCGAAGTGCGGCGGGCTTTATATAAATCTGACTTCCTTGAACTGCCGAAGCTCCTCAACATTGCGGGTCTTCCCGTCCTCTTCGGAAGCCTGACTTACCATCACATGCATCTCTCGCCCGGTTATTCTGCCGGCCGCGTTTGCGACAAGGTCTATAACATCATGCTTATTAAAGCGACCGTAGAAGAAGCCTGACATGCACTCGACCTTTATCACGTCGTTCTGAACGCTGACGCGAATCTTTGAGGGATCATCCAGCGAATATTTCAGATCCGGTGCCAGCTGCGGCGCAATCTCTTTGCATACAAGCGGCCAAAGATCCGCATTTTCCGGCGCTGCCGCTTCTATCTGATCATCAGGCTGCGGGATCGGATCCTCCGTCACATCGGGAACCTGTACCGGGGCGTTGCTTTCTTCATTATATGACGGTTCCGTATGCATAGGCGCAGGCTTTATCTCCGGGGGATTCGCCGCAGGTGCAGGCGCTGCATTCGGGATTGCGTCAAGAGCCGGTCTGTCCGGGACAGTGGCCGGATTATTTGCCGTCACAACAAACGATCCGTTTGACGCCATAGCCTCGAGGCGGGAAATTCTCGCGCGCAGCGTGCCGATATCTTCACCGAGGGTACTGTCGCAAAGGGAGATGAGACAGAGCTCAACCACCGTGCGCGGGTTCTTCGCCTCACGCAGGCGCGCAGTGTAGCGCATAACGGTGTCCATTGCGCTGATGAGCTCTTCCTTTGTCATGCGTGCCTTGAAGCTCTCAAGCAGCTGAGAATCATATCCGCCGGTGAGCAGATTCTTCCCGCTCTTGGGGGCAACGTAGGCAATGAGTATATCACGCAATAGAGCATCGAGCTCTTTCAGGAAAGTCGCCGGGTCCTTGCCGTCCATCCAGAGTGATGCAAAGCCGTTGAGAGCGGCCTCGGTATCATGGCGCAGGATATTATCAAGCGTCTCGGAAATGCGGCGGTTTCCGGTCAAGCCCATTGCGGAATAGACAGCATCAACGTCTATTTTCTCGTATGCCGAGCACTGGTCGAGCAGACTGAGCGCATCACGTACACCGCCGTCGGCAAGGCGCGCTATAAGTCCGGCCGCCTGAGATGTCAGGTCAAAGCTCTCCTTCTTTGCAATGTACTCAAGGTACTGTGAGAGCTGCGGCACGTCTATTCTCCTGAAGCTGTGCCGCTGGCAGCGCGAGAGTATCGTAGGCGGGACCTTCTGCAGCTCCGTCGTGGCGAGGATGAACATCAGATGCTCCGGCGGCTCCTCAAGGATTTTCAGGAGGGCATTGAATGCAGACGTCGAGAGCATATGGACTTCGTCTATTATATATACGCGCTTTTTCACCTCTGCCGGTGAGAAGAGTGCCTCCTCACGCAGGGTACGCACGTTGTCAACGCCGTTATTTGATGCGGCATCAAGCTCAACCACATCCAGCACCGATCCGTCCGCTATTCCGCGGCAGGCAGCGCATTTGCAGCAGGGGTTGCCGTTGACGGGATTTTCGCAGTTGACGGCCTTGGCAAGGATACGGGCGCAGGTCGTCTTGCCCGTTCCGCGTGTGCCGATAAAGATATAGGCGTGCGACAACCGGTTGTTCTTGACCTGATTTTTCAGCGTCTCCGTGATGTGACTTTGTCCGACGACCTCATCAAAGGTCTGCGGGCGCCACTTTCTGTACAATGCCTGATACAATGCCGCACCCTCTTTCAGCCAACGCGTTAAATGCCGCCGTCATATGCGGCGTTTAATATTATAAATATAATAATTGTGACCCTTGACAAGACTGCACACCCGACTTCGAATAATCTGCCATGCCCGTTACGCCGGCAGCCGGCTCGGACCCGGCCACCTCGCGGCACACGAAAAGCACCGCTTAATGCTGCTCGGTTCCCCGCCTGACATGGTTCA
>CAVAPH010000184.1:0-3089 GCA_963590455.1 bacterium
ATACCATGCTTGAAAACACTCTGCAATCGTGGTATGCTGATAAGGCAGCAAAACGTTGAAATTACGGCACATAGCACATAAAAACAATTGACGGGAGTGAGAAAGAGGTTTGAGGCTCAAGGTGCTGGGGAGTGTGTCTCCCTACGTGAAAAATACGAGTCGCGGGGTAGGCTATCTGGTTGACACCGGGGATGGCAAAATTCTGCTTGACTGCGGCTTTGGCGCGTCGGGGAATATGAGCTTTCCGGAAGACGTACGAGCATTGAGTGTTATTATCTCCCATTATCACAAGGATCATTATGCGGATCTTTTTGCCGTGCTGTATGCCGGGCTGTGCTATAATCGTCTGGGCGAGAGCGTGAAGATTGATGTCTATATACCGAACACATCGGACGAGCGGACGGATTGCGACCGCGCGCTTATAGAAAACTGCGGCATCCCGGGTGTCGGCGTGCATCTCTATGATGAGACCACGGAGCTCGAATTGTACGGCTGCCGCGTGAGCTTTTTCAAGACCTGCCATGACGTGGATAATTTCAGCGTGTGCATATGCAGGGGCGGTGCAAAGCTGGTATACAGCGGGGACATGGGTTATAAAAATATCGACGCGTACTGCCGATTCTGTGATGCCGCTGATTTGCTCGTGTGCGAGGCGACCTATCTTAAAAGCGACGGGGCGAAGAGCGAGTATCACTTGTACGCCGAAGAGGCGGCGGAAATTGCCCGTGAGGCAGGAGCGAAACGACTGCTTCTGACGCATATTTGGCCGGAGCATGATCGATCACTTTACACCGCGGAGGCAGTAAGAATTTTCCCCAACGTCAGCACGGCAAAGGAAAACGACGAATATTTTATAGGAGAATAGAGAACAAATATGGCAGACAACTTTTTTGCATACATATCGCGCATGCGCAACATCGGCCGCTGGAGCCTCATGCGCAATTCGCTGCCCGAGAATATACAGGAGCACAGCCATCAGTGCGCGGTTATCGCCCATGCGCTGGCGGTTATACGTCGTGATGTGTACGGTGTACCCTGCGACCCAAATGAGTGCGCGGCGGTTGCGCTTTATCACGACTGCTCGGAGATACTCACGGGAGATCTTCCGACGCCCATAAAATATCACAACGCGCTTATCCGCGATGCGTACAAGCAGGTGGAAGACATCGCCTGCGCAAGGCTTCTTGAGACGCTGCCGGAGGAGCTTCGGGGCGCATATGAGCCGCTTCTGACCGGTGAAACGCAAGAGCGCACGCACGACATCGTCAAGGCGGCGGACAAGCTTTCGGCATACATTAAGTGCATTGAGGAGCGGCGCGCCGGCAACGACGAATTTCTCTCGGCAGAAAGGCAGACGAGAGCAGTGCTCGACGCAAGCCCGCTGCCGGAGGTGCATTATTTTATCGAGCATTTTATACCGGCCTTTGAGCTGACGCTCGATGAGCTTGGAACCATGGAGGAGGGCGACTGCAATGGAACAGACAAAGCTTGACCGCATTAACGAGCTGGCGCGCATCGCAAAGCTGCGCGAGCTGACAGCGGAAGAAACAGAGGAGCGCGCCGCGCTGCGCAAAGAGTACATAGAAGAGTGGCGGCAGAGCACGATAGGCGTGCTTGAAAACACATATATAGTCACGCCAGACGGCAAAAAGCATAAGCTGCAGAAAAAGCAGAAATAATAGCTTGATTTTTGCCTTGAGACCGGATTTTCAGTAAAAAGCAAATCCTGCTTCGGTTTACATATTACCATTTTTATATTGACCCGCGGGTGATAAAATGTTATAGTAATATTCACGCGGATTGTGCGTTTGAATAGACATCAAAACCCCGGTAAAGCGGGGCAGTATATATAATCAGGAGGTTCGCATGAAAGGCAGCCGTGGTGTAAGAATAGTTTTCGGAGTTTTCGCGTTGGCGATTTTTGCCGTTTATTCATATCTTCGTATTTCAACATCGCCGCATACAAATGACTTTGACAGCGAGAATGCGGCAATATACAGTGACCTTATAGCCGTGCTCAATGCCGGCGGCACAACGGAGGATTACTACCGCAGTGACTCCCGCTTCGCGTGGATGTTCACTGACAGTGGTGATACGCAGACTGAGACGGACGAGAATAGCACAGATGCCTCCGCTGAGGAAACCGCCGCTACCCCGGAGCCGACAACAGATCCCAACTCCCCCGCAGCCAAGGCTGCAGCTCTTGGACTGCCCACCCCGCCGGATATCGATGTAAGCGAGTGGCAGTATGTGCTTGTCAACGGTGATCACTCTATTGACCAGTATGAGCCGGAGGAGCTCGGATACCTCAATCAGACTGCTGATGAGACAGACATTCAGACCACGCAGAACGGATACCGCTGCGGTGTGGATATGCGCATTGCACAGGCTCTGCTTGATATGGCGCTCGGCTGCAAGGAGGCGGGATACCCTGTATACCTCTCCTCCGGCTATCGCAGCTACAGCGATCAGGCGGCAAACTTTCAGCGTGTATGTGCCAATAACGGCGTGAGCGACGGCAAGGATGCAAACGGCCATTATATCACCATGCCTGCCGGCTGCAGCGAGCATCAGACCGGCCTTAGCTGCGACATCACCGACGTTTACCATGAGATTAAAAACTCCGAGATTGAGAACACCGATACGTATAAGTGGCTTCTCGAGCACTGCAAGGAGTACGGCTTTATTCACCGCTTCCCGTCCGGCAAGGAGGATGTGACCGGCGTTATGTATGAGCCGTTCCACTTCCGCTACGTCGGCGTGGAGGCCGCAACCTACATAGAGGATAACGGCCTTTGCCTTGAAGAATTCCTGGATCTCTACTCCGGCACCGCATCTGACAGCACAGATACGGCAACAACGGAGGCAACGGAAACAGAAGAAGCAGCTTAAATTAAATAATAACATTAACAGCCTGCAATCAGTGCGATTGCAGGCTGTAGTTTCGCGTGAAAATATTGAGATGCTTTTCAAATTGCCTTACACGATTAACGCTTTTTCGCGCATATTCTCTTTACACTCTCAGTATACCAAGATACCATGCTTGAAAACACTCTGCAATCGTGGTATGCTGATAAGGCAGCAAAACG
>CAVAPH010000185.1:0-3021 GCA_963590455.1 bacterium
GGTAGAGCAGCTGATTTGTAATCAGCAGGTCGGGGGTTCGAATCCGTCCACCAGCTCCACATTCACAACTCAATATGGGGGAATTCCCGAGTGGCCAAAGGGGACAGACTGTAAATCTGCTGGCGATGCCTTCGATGGTTCGAATCCATCTTCCCCCACCAAAAACACCTAAGCAGCAGCTTAGGTGTTTTTATTATCCGGCCGATATATCGGAGGCAACATATGTCTGCATTTATAAAATTCATTCGCCGTGAGCCTACATTCTGCGCTGCTTTTATTGCGGCGGCAATAAGCTGCTTTTTTACGCCGCCTGACTCGGAATATTTGGGATACATAGATTTCCGCACTCTCGCGCTGCTGTACTGCCTGATGGTGATTGTTGCAGGGCTTCGCCGCGCCGGAATATTCGCACTGATGGCGCATGTGCTGTGCCGGCGCACGTCCACCGCAAGGGGCATTTCTCTGCTGCTGGTACTGCTTTGCTTTTTCAGCGCCATGCTTGTGACGAACGACGTCGCCCTGCTGACATTTGTGCCGTTTACCGTGGTTGTGCTTGGACTGGCGCATCTTGAATCAGAGCTAATCTGGGTCGTTGTGCTGCAGACCGTGGCGGCAAATCTCGGCAGCATACTCACTCCCGTGGGCAATCCGCAGAATCTCTATCTCTACTCGTACTACGGCATGAATATAATTGACTTTGTGCGCATAACCGGACCTGTATGGCTTATTTCGCTCGCGGCACTGTGCCTGTTATGTCTGCGTGTTCCACGTGTGCAGACAGAGGTTTTTCTCGGCGAGTCCCCTGCTCTCGATAAGCGTGCGCTCGCCGTATACTGCGCGCTGTTTGCTCTGTGCCTGACGGTGGTATTTCATCTTGTCAGCTGGCCCGTCGCGCTGTGCGTCACGATTGCCGTTGTGGCGGTATTTGATCGTAAACGGCTTATATCGGCCGATTTTATGCTGCTTGCGACTTTTGTGTGCTTTTTTGTATTCTCTGGGAATCTCGCGCGCATACCCGCGGCGGCAAGCTTTCTGCGTTCCGCGCTCGGCGGTCATGAGCTTCTTGCCGGTGCTCTGACAAGTCAGCTTATAAGCAATGTCCCGGCTGCCCTGCTGCTGTCGGGCTTCACGGATAACTCAGCCTCTCTGCTGCTCGGCGTAAATATAGGCGGGCTCGGCACTCCGGTCGCAAGCCTTGCAAGTCTCATAAGCCTGAAGCTCTATACTCACGCCGACAATGCCGACACCGGACGTTATATGAAGGTGTTCTCCGCGGTCAACTTCATCATGCTCGCCGCGCTTCTTGTCATCGCACGGACGCTCTGCGGCGCTTAAGCCGCGTGACGAAATTTAACGGATTAGGGCTTGAACAGAACCGAATTTAGTATATAATCAAGTTTAATTAAACACGCAGTGAGAATATAACGCCGCCTGCGAAAGGAGCTGCAGCGTATGAAATCAAAAATACTGCACAGCAAGGCCTTCCGGATTATTATGTGGATGTTCGTCATAGCATGTGCGCTTGTTCTGCTTGTCGGCTGCTTCTATGCCGTAAAGGGCTATAAGATGTACAGAGAAGCCATCGCCGAAACGCCGATTGATCAGCTGGAGGATAATATCCGCGCGCGAACAGAGCACTATGTAAGCTTTGACAAGTTGCCGCAGTTATATGTCAATGCGGTCGTGTCAGCCGAAGACAAGCGTTTCCCTACACATCACGGTGTGGATTATATTGCAATCTGCCGGGCTGTGCTTGTGGATATAAAGTCCATGTCATTTAAAGAGGGCGGCAGCACAATAACACAGCAACTTGCCAAAAACGAGCTCTTCACGCAGCAGAAGCATATTGAACGCAAATTTGCCGAAATCTTCGCCGCTTTTGCCATCGAGCGAACATATACAAAGAACGAAATATTTGAGATGTACGTCAACTCAATTTATTTCGGTGCAGATTATTACGGCATATATGAGGCGTCAATGGGTTACTTTGACTGCACTCCCTCTGAATTAGAGGATTACGAGGCCGTCATGCTTGCGGGCATACCCAACGCTCCGTCTGTCTACTCGCTCTATGTCAATATTCCGCTGGCCGTCCGCCGCATGAACTTTGTGCTGCAGAAAATGATAGACTGCAACATCATCACGGAATACGAGGCAGACCAGATATCCGCAAGAGCGTTCATGATTCAGTTTGAGCTGGACGACGCGGCATAATCCAAAGCCGGATTTGCGATTTATAAAAACGAGCAGGAACACATACGTTTCTGCTCGTTTTTTGCTGGGTAAGCCCGCAATGCATTATAAATGCCTAAGCTTTATGTTCTATAACCCACTGCAGCAATTCTTCGTATGACATGCTGCCGTCTGCAGTGGAGAGCCCTATCTCTACTATTTCTTCGTCAGTGCATTTTATGCGAATTCCGTTCATTTCCAAGAATGACAGCATTACATACACACCGATTCTTTTGTTACCGTCCACAAATGCGTGATTGGAGATGAGGGAAAAACCGAGACGGGCGCCCTTTTCTTCTTTTGTAGGATAAAATTCTCTGTCGCCAAAGCCGGCAAAAGCGCTTTCAAGTGCAGAGTCCAACAATCCCTCATCTCTGACACCGACGCTGCCGCCCGTAGCCTCGGCGAGAATTTTATGCAGCAATAGCACTTTTTCTTTTGAAAACTTGATCACTTCGCCAACTCCTCAAAGGCTGCCTTATGCTCCTTGAGAATACGTGCGGCGACAAACTCAAATTTCTCATCATCACTCATCTCTATTTGCGGCTCAGTGTCCAAATCAATAACCAGAAGCTTAGGACGGTTGTTTTTAAAAACCACGACACGGCCCTTGCTTTCAGCCAGACGGGCAACCTTTGAAAAATTCTGATTTGCCTCCGTTGCTGTTACGATCATACCGGAATCGAAAGTCATATAAATCACCTCGTCAATAGTATACACAAATAATAGGCAGAAATCAACCTATTATTATGTATAGAAAAAATTCTACTCCTCACTGCCATTACAGCG
>CAVAPH010000186.1:0-2980 GCA_963590455.1 bacterium
GAATGTGTTATATTATAAGCACATCGTAAACGTGGAATAAAAATCCGGAGGAAAACATGATTATAAACGAATGCACAATAGAAAAGGGCAGTGTATATGCCAAGCTTACGCTCGAGAGTTCGGACATTGCCGTTGCTGGGTCCGTACAGGGCGCAGTAAAGTCCGCACTGGAGGCTCTCACGCAGGAGAAAGGGATTCCGGCGCTGAATTATACACGCGTAACTGCTATGGATGATCAGCCGGACGGCTCAGTATGCATCACGCTCGATGCAGTCATACCGCCGACCGTGATTCTCGGTCCGTACAAAGGCGTTGTCGTAGACATCGGGCACTGCGAGGACTTCGAGCAGGCTGCAGTTGAAGCTGCAGCAAGGAATCTGCGCGTGGCTGTACCTGAGCTGATGATTCAGCGCAAAATTGATTCCATACTGTTGGAAAAGCAGACAGAGCTTATAGAGAGCCTATCACTGAACACTCTGGCGGACATACGTGCAGTACTTGACGACGTGAACGAGACTGCCAAGCTCAGACTTGACGATGAGACGCTTTGGAAGCTTGCAATGAATGCCGCCGAGAATTATATTTCTTTGAATGCACAGGACATCAGCAGCTTTGTGGCAGCCTTTGAAGGCCTGACCGCTGCAGACGATGAGAGCATTGTACGTGCAGCTGAGCGACGTGCACATCTGCGCGGGAGACTTCCGGCAGAGCAGATAGCGCAGGAAGTTTTTGACGCATGGCTGCATACCGAGCACAAATCTCTCGAGCAGTGGCGTGAAGAGCAGCGTGAAAGCGCAGAGCTTATGAGCAGAATAGATTTGCTCCTCGCTGCAGTGGCTGAGGAAGAGAAGCTGGATGCAAGCGCCGAAGAGTTTGAGCAGGCGCTCAATGACCTCGCTGCACAGTATCAGATGCGTCCTGACGATGTGCTCTCCGCAGTCGGCGGAGATGCAATAAGGCACCATATCAAGATGACAAAGGCAAACCAGATAATTGTCGATAATGCGAAAAACGCTTGAAATTATCGCTTCATAACTATTAAAACACAGCTCCGAAGATTATCCGGTCTTCGGAGCTGTAATGCTTCAGGTTTTAGTTAAATACAGAGAATCAGGATTAGGATAGAATTGCACTGAAGACGTGCGAAAATTATCCGAGTATTTTATCTAAGTCCATCGTCATGGAGCCGTCTTCCAGCACAAAGCACGGCACGCCTATGCGTGATGTACCGCGAATATCCTTGTAAAGGTCGCTGGTTTCGCGGATATGCAGAAATGTTTTCAACGCATCGTGGCATGAGAGAATATCCACGAAATCAATCTCTGCATCTGCGGCTGAAAGCCGATTGAGTGCATAAAGAGTATCCGGGCAAAGATGACTGCCAATAACTTTAACTTTCATAATTAAGCCTCCATAAATATCATTATAATTCGTCAACAGCTGCTTTTAACTGTGCCATTGCTTTTTCGAGTGTTGCACGCGGGCAGGCGGCATTCAAACGCATGTAGCCGCTCAGGCTGCGACCAAATGTCCAGCCTTCGTTCAAACCTAATTTTGCCTTGTGAATGAAAAAGTCCCGCAGCTCCTCATTATTCATGCCGAGTTCACGGCAGTCGAGTCACATCAGGTACGTAGCGTCCGGGCGGTTTGGCTTGATTTGCGGAATATTCTTTGCACAGTAATCGCAGACATAGTCAAAGTTTGCGGAGATATAGGGCAGCAGCTGCTCCAGCCACTCCTCTCCCCCACGGTATGCGGCTTCCATTGCAACAGAGCTGAAAGCGTTATTCCGGTGAATATCCATGCCGCCCCAGAATTTATCAAACGTCTGTTTCATCTCCATATTGGGGAAAATGGTGGTGCTGGCCTGCAGTCCTGCGAGGTTAAAAGTCTTTGTCGCAGAGACACAGGTTATGATGTGATCTGCAATTTCTTTGGAGAGAGTCGCCGTCGGTGTATGGTGCTTACCGTGGAAAATAAGGTCAGAATGAATCTCGTCTGAAACAAGAAGAGTATTATTCGCAATGCAAAGTTCTGCCATGCGGCGCAAATCTGCGGGATCCCATACTATACCGAGCGGATTATGCGGGTTGCAGAGCAGGAATATGCTGCACTGGCTGACCTTAGCTTCAAAATCCGCAAAATCAAGATGCCAATGGCCGTTATCTTCAACCATCTGATTCTCTATGACAGTGCGGTCCCAGGCTTCTACAACATCGTAAAATTCGGAATAGACAGGCGTCTGTATGAGAATCTTGTCACCCTCATTGCTAAATAGTTTGACGATGGCGGACAGTGTCGGAACAACACCAAGACTCCAGCTCATCAGGGCAGTATCTGGTTTCCAGTTGTTGCGCTTAACTTCCCACTCCTGCACGGCCTCAAAATAGCTGTTTGGACGAGACGTATATCCCCAGATGCCTTCTTCTGCCTTTGCCTTGCAGGCATCGATTATCGGCTGAGCAGTTCTGAAATCCATATCAGCCACCCAGAGAGGTATAACGTCAGAGGTACCGAACTTCTTTTCACGCTCATCGTACTTGGCAGAGCGATTTTTACTGCGGTCAATTATCTCATCAAAATTGTATATCATAAAGCTACATCTCCTTATGTTTATATATACTTAAATCAAGCTAGTATCTCATTTATTGCTTGCGCAAATAACTCTGTATTAAAATTCATCCATCCTTCCTATATTTATCTGCAATTGCACGTATTCCTATTGTCAGCCAGGATATCAATCCGCAAAAGATGCATAGGAAGCCGCACGGCAGCAGGAAGAAATTCTCGTGCAGGATTCCGTTCGCGTCGACATACTCCACAGACATACCTTTTATCACAAGCAGTGCAATTCCGAGAAGCAGGAGTGCGGTGCCTAGTATAGACGAAATCATGTTATATTTGGAGCTTCTTGTTTCGCTTCCATCTTTGATTACTTTTTCGGTCATGTTGTTCATCCGTTCGTCTCCCTTGATCAGTT
>CAVAPH010000187.1:0-2961 GCA_963590455.1 bacterium
CACACCCAATCAAAAAATCAGGAGGCTGCCTGCTGTCGGGCGACCTCCTGTTTGCGTATATATATTATTTAAACTTGAGCTTCGGGTGATAGAACTCGAATATTACGGCGTCGTTGCCGCGCTCGTTGCGGGGCTCGTGGGAGGTCCAGCAGAAGCGGAGCGCGCCCATATGCTCACTCATGCGCACGGAGAGCGGGCGAAAGCCTATACGATACGCGATGAACTGCGGGCGTGCGATAAAATTAAAGAGCGTATGCCCGAGTGCGTACGACGTGAAAATGGACATCGTCTCCGGATCATACCAGCGCATCGGCTGGGCGAGCTGGCCGCGCACAAGATCCTTCGCGTGGCGGCGGAACCATGCCACGATCATCGGGTTGAAGCTCTCGATGCAGATGTCTCCGCGGTAGTCGGAAATTATCTTGTAGGTCTTTTCGCACAGCTCCTTATTGTGTTTGCCGTTCTTGAGCTCACAGATTATCGGGCCTCGGCAGCGCACAACGTCCAGCACCTCAGTAAAGAGCGGGATAGTATATTCCGTTCCGCACAGGCGCAGATTTCTGAGCTCATCGAGCGTCAGCTCGTCAACGCGCGCATGAACGCCGCAGACACGGTCAAGCGTATCATCGTGGAATACAACGACCTGTCCGTCCTTGGAGAGCTGTACGTCGAGCTCTATGCCGTAACCGGCCTCAGCGGCAAGACGAAACGCCTCAAGTGAGTTCTCAGGCACGCTCATATCACGGCTGTGGAGACCGCGATGGGCAAAGTTTACGCCCTTAAAAGGCGCCTTCTGCCGCTTGGAAGCCTTGCCTGGCGCAACGAGGAACATCACGGTTCCGGCTGCAGCGGCGCCGATGGCGGCACCCTTCGCAGTGGCTTTTATTATTTTATCATAATAATCCTTCATGAATTTTACCTCCGAAAAAGATTATTGGAATAGCTTAATCATCACCGAGAGCTTCAAGACCTACGGTGTTCTCAACCTTATGCGCCTTGATGTTCTTGACGAGAAGAGCAAATACGGCAAAGGAGCAGATTATAAGAATTGAGGCGTAAACAGGCAGAGCGCGCCATGCACCGGTAGCGTCAAACACAAAGCCGAGGAAAATCGGGGTGACTGTCTGCGCGGACATGCTGGCAGTATAATAATATCCGGTGAATTTTCCGATCTTCTTTGAGGAGCAGAGCTCGACAACCATGGGGAAGGAGCAGTTGTGCACCAGCGCCATTCCAAAGCCCTTTATCGCCCATACGACGTAAAGCAGGGCCGGGAATGCATACTCACCGTGCTCGCCCGTAACGACGCCCGTAGGCGCGACAAAGCACATGATAAAAAGCCCCACGAAGCTGAGACCGAGGCCTGTCGTAATAGTCCACTTGCGCCCGATTTTATCTGCTATGCCGCCTGCAATCGTAAAGCCCAGAACCGAGGCGAGGCCGCCCACGATGGTCAGCACCATAGTCGCGCTTGAGGAGGAGTTGAGATAGTAGATTACGTAGTTGCCGATATACGTGCCGACTGCGTTGTCGGACATGAACCACAGGAACTCTGCGCCGAGTATGGCGAGGAGCATATTTTTATTTTCGCGGGACATGGGCTTGTCGTCGTCAATCGGTGTGGCGACGGCTGCAAGACGCTCGCCGAGCTCCATCTGCTCGCGCATCTCTTCGGCGACCTTGTTCTCCTTGATGGTGAAGAAGAGCACGAGCGCGGAGATGACCATGAGCACGGAGGCGATGATAAACGGCAGCTCAATCACCCAGACCTTGCGCGCCTCATCTGCGGCGTTAATATAGTCGGAGAGCTTGAGGAAAATTCCGAGGACGGTTGCAAATGCGCCGCCCAGGTAGCCCATTATATTAATAACGCCGTTTGCCTTGGCACGCAGCGGCTTCGGGGTGATATCCGGCATCAGCGCGACAGCGGGGTTGCGGTACATCATCATGAATATCAGCACGATTGCCATCATGCACACCATGCCGACGATGTTGTTGTAGTGGAAGAAGAGTGGGATAAACGGGAAAGCAATCGCCGAGACAAAGGTTCCGACGAGGATAAAGGGCATGCGCTTGCCAATAGGCGTGACCGTCTTGTCGGACAGGTTGCCGAATATGGGCAGGAGAATAAGTGCGGCGAGATTGTCGCAGGCCATTATTATGCCGACGAGCCACTGCACCTCGAGTATCTTTGCGGGATCACCGGCCTTGAGCTCTGCCGACGAGATGCCGTACATACGGCGCGCAAAAATATCCGTCAGAAAGGTCGGGCACCAGGAGTCATATACCTGCCAGAGAAGCAAAATGCCGAAAAACGCAAAGCCTATGAGAAACGTGCGCTTATAATTCAGCTTGAGAGAGCCGTTTACGCTGTTATCCATAACTGCAAAACTCCTTATGATTTAATGATCGCATTCCGGCATAAGCTCATCTGAGATTATACGGAGCATTTCATCAAACTTGGCGACATCCTCCGCGGAGAAGCGCTGCATCATGCGTTCGGTCACGACCTTCTCATAATTGGAGAGCAGACCCATGTAATTATAATATTTCTCCGAGAGAATCAGATGATACTCACGGCGGTCAAGCTGGGAGTTTTCGCGGACAATATAGCCCTTTTTAATAAGATTGTTCACCTTATACGTGGCATTTGACTGCGAGATGTTCAGAAAATCGGCAAACTGTCCGACCGTGGGACTGTCGAGCATCTGAATAACCTCGAGTGAAAACGCCTCCATAGCGGAGAGAGAGCCGTCGCGCTCACGGACAAGCTCGAAGACCTTGCGGTAGAATTGCAGCTTGAATTTATCATATACTTTAGAAAAACTGTTTTGCAGCATCTCATGCACCTCCGGAAAAATTTCGTTTCACATAGCCATATTTTAGCGCAATTTCACGGGTTTGTAAATAAGTTAGGCTGAAATCCTACAAATATCTGAAATTGTGAGGGAAAGAAAAAGC
>CAVAPH010000188.1:0-2951 GCA_963590455.1 bacterium
AAAAGTACGAAAAAAGACACTTAATAACAAAACAGGAGGTTAAACTGATGGAAAACGAAAAACGCTCTTCTCTTTGGGAACTGTGCAGCGAGCTCAAATCACATCGCTTTGTTGAGCTGTCGCATCCTCTGTCGCCGGAAACACCGCATTGGTCCGGTTTCCCGGCAATGAAAAATGATGTATTGTATAAGCATTCCGACGGTTTCTATGTAAATCAGATCAATATGGTCAGTCAGTACGGCACGCACGTAGATGCGCCGATACATTTCGTTCAGGATCGGCGTACCCTTGATGAGATCGGCGCCGACGAGATGATACTCCCGCTTTGTGTTATAGATATCTGCGAGAAGGCGGCACGGGATGTCGATTATGCCGCGACGGTGCAGGATATTAAGGACTGGGAGGCAATTTACGGCGAGATTCCTGCAGGGAGCTTCGTGGCGCTGCGCACGGACTGGTCAAAGCGTGCGGATCTGGACAATTGCGATGCGGACGGCAATAAGCACTATCCGGCGTGGAGTCTTGATGCCATAAAATATCTCGTGGAAAAACGCAATATAACCGCAATCGGGCATGAGACCTCGGACACCGACCCGCCGGTGATCTCATCGAAAGAGGGCTATGTCGGCGAAACGTATATACTGGATCAGCAGCGCTATCAGATTGAGCTTTTGATAAATCTCTCTGAAGTACCTCCGACGGGCGCAATCATAGTCTGCGGATTCCCGAGGCTCGTGGGCGGCGCGGGATTTACGGCGCGCTGCTTTGCAATCTGCCCCTGAGCGCAAAAAATAATTATCAACACCCACTAATTCACAGGAGGAGCACAGCATGTTCAAGTATGCAAAGAGAATCGGCACGATGGAGTACACGGCGGATGTCGTGCGCAAGCTGTTCGGCGCGATGACAGACCCGAGTATTATTTCATTCGGCGGCGGCGCACCGGCGAAGGAAGCCCTGCCGGTAGATATACTGCGCCAGATCACGGATGAGGTCGTGGTGAAGGACAAACGCGGCATTGAGGCACTGCAGTACGGCCCGATAGGCGGCACGGAGGACATGAAGGAGATCATAGTCAACGAGCTGCTCGCCCCCAAAGGCGTAAAGTGCAGCAAGGAAAACGTGATGGTAGTCGCCGGCGGTCTTGAGGGCATAAACCTGTTCTGCCAGGTGTTTATCGATCCGGGCGATGTGATACTTGTCGAGTCCCCGACCTTTGTGCACTCGGTTGAGATATTTGACATGTTCGAGGCCAAGTGTGTGGCTGTCGACATGGACGATGACGGCATCTGCACCGATGATCTTGAAAAGAAGATCCGGCAGTATCACCCCAAGATGATCTATGTCATTCCGACATTCCAGAATCCGAGCGGGCGCACGCTCAGCCTTGAGAGACGCAAAAAGGTTGCAGAGCTCGCAGCGGAGTATGACGTGCTGGTACTTGAGGATGACCCGTATCGCGACATCCGCTACAGTGGCGTGGATCTGCCGCCGATAAAATGCTTTGACACCGTGGGTAACGTCGTCGTGGCAAACAGCTTTTCAAAAATATTCTCCCCGGGTGTCCGCCTCGGCTATGTAATGGCGGAGCCGGAGATCATACACTATATGCTCGAGGTTAAGTCCGCCACGAACTCTCACAGCTCCATGCTGCCTCAGGTGCTCTGCGCTGAATTCTTCAAACGCGGCTATTACCCGGAACATCACGAGATGCTCTGCAACCTCTACAGAGAGCGCCGCGATGCGATGCTTGAGAGCATAGACAAGTATTTCCCGGCGGGTACGAAGCACAGCTTCCCGGACGGCGGACTCTTCACATGGGTGGAGCTGCCCGAGGGGATAGATACGACAGAGCTTCTGCAGGAGGCGACGAGTGATCCGGATGTTAAAGTAGCTTTCGTCGCAGGCGAGGGATTCTTCGTCGAGGGCGGCGGCAAGGGCAAAAACTGCATGCGCATGAGCTTCGGCGGAAACACTCCCGAGAAAATCCGCGAGGGCGTGATGAAGCTCGGCAAGCTTATAGAGAAGAAGACGAATCAATAATACGACTTGAAAGGAATTGTCGGAAATGGCAAAGAAAAAGACTATACTTGACCTTCAGCAGATGAAGGCAAACGGCGAACAGGCGGCATGGATGGTAATATACGACTCCTGCCTTGCTTCCTTTGCAGAAGAAGCCGGGATGGACATGATACTCATTGGCGACTCCATGGGCATGATCATATACGGCTACGAGGGCACTGTCCCCGTCACGATGGATATGTCCATTGCGCATTGTCAGGGTGTCCGCCGCGGTGCGCCGAATACGTATCTCATAGGTGATATGCCCTTCGGCTCCTATCACGCGAGCACTGAGGACGCGGTCAATAATGCGGTGCGCTTTATGAAGGAGGGCAACGTGGATGCCGTCAAGCTCGAGGGCGGAGTTGCCGTTGCGGATAAGATAGAGGCAATAAGCAAGGCCGGCATTGTCGTCTTCGGCCACATCGGCCTGACACCGCAGAGCAGCGCGGCAATGGGCGGCTTCAAGGTTCAGGGCAAGAACACTGCGACAGCGAAGGCCGTTATCGATGATGCGGTTGCCGTGTACAAGGCGGGTGCACGTGTACTGCTGCTTGAGGGCGTGCCGGAGGAAACCGCTTCGTTTATCCACAAGATTCTCCCCATCCCTGTCTACGGCATCGGCGCCGGCAGTGACTGCGACGGCCAGGTAATCCTTGCGGCGGATGCGCTCGGCGTATACAAGAATTTCACGCCGAAGTTTGCCAAAAAGTACTGCAATATCGGCGAAATCGCCACTCAGGGCATGAGAGACTACATCAACGAGGTCAAATCCGGAGCATTCCCCGCCCCGGAGCACAAATATAAATTCACCGGCGACAAAGAAGAATTCGCCGCCTTCACCGCAGAATACGAGAAAACCCTCGATCTTGGGTGAGACGGGGAAAGCA
>CAVAPH010000189.1:0-2937 GCA_963590455.1 bacterium
AAATACCCGCCGAGAGCAAAACAAGCTCCCGGCGGATTGGGTATAAATCTTTTATAAACTTATATCACACTTTTGCGGCCTTGAGGGCATCAATTACGGCGTCAATGCCGTCCCAGGATGCGGGCTCGCCATAGCCGTTCTTGGCCATGTTGTAGCAGGCAGTCTCCTCAGCGGTGAGCTCACGGGTCTTTTTCAGATTCTCAATCTTCTCAACGATCTTGGGATTGACGAGCTTCATCATCAGTGCAAATACGTGCGGCAGCTTGTTTATATCAAAGCCGCCCTGCAGTGCGAATACAGGTACAACAGCGGGGATGCCGTCCTTTGCGCGCAGAGCCTCGACGGTCTTCTCACTCGGTGCGGACATGCCGACTGCAACGACAGCGCGCACGAGGAAGAATGCCTCTGCCAGCTTGTAGCCGTATGCGGTGCCGTTGAGCAGCCAGCTGACATATACGACCTCACGGCCTCTTGCCAGCGGGCAGTGGGCTGCCTCATATACGGGAACGTTCAGTGCCTCGCCGATTTTGCGGGCATATTTCTCACAGGAGCCGGAATTGGATTTATAAACTACAGCACTAACCATTATTGAATCCTCCATTTTATTAAATTAATATTACTGCACGGGCAACCCGCGCTTTTTATTTATAACTTCATTTTAGCAAAGCAATATAGCAAAGTCAAATGATAAAGCGCAGTTTTTGTTGCAAAAGTGTTAGATGATTCCGCATATATTTCCTCACAGCTTCAGCCACTCTATGAGCAGCAGCCATGTCAGGCCATAGTAAGCCACGACGGCCACAAGGTCGTTCACCGTGGTGATCAGCGGGCCGGAGGCAACTGCGGGATCGACGTGAATTTTCTTGAAAAAGATAGGAATCAGCGTACCGGAAATGCTTGAGAGCACCATTGCGACCAACAGCGCCGCACCGATACAGCCGGAAACGCCGAATGACATAAGCGCCGTCTCACCGCGCAGCAGCAGATAAAGCCCGATGAACACAAAGGACGCCGCGCCCAGAATAAAGCCGTTCGTGAAGCCCACACGCGTTTCCTTCCATACAAGCTGCCGCTTCTGCGCCGCACCCACCTCGTTGTCCATCAGCACACGGATGGTGACGGCCAGCGATTGCGTACCGACATTACCCGCCATATCCAGCACCAGTGACTGAAAGCACACCACAATCGTCAGCTGCGCCACAACACTTTCGAAAAGCCCGACAACGCTTGACACCACCATGCCCAGCGCCAGCAATATAAGCAGCCACGGCAGACGTTTTTTCACACTCTGTGCCAGTGATTCGTTCAAATCCTCTTCCGCGGAGAGACCAGCCAGCTTCGCGTAGTCCTCGCTCAGCTCATCATCCACAACCTGCATGAAATCCTGCGCCGTCACGACGCCGACCATGCGGTTTTCATCGTCAAGCACCGGGATAGAATCCTCGGAATAATCCTGAATGCGAGGCATCGCATCCTCAATCTTCTCGTGTGCATAGACATAGGGGTAGGCCGTTGAGATTAGCTCCGAAAGCGGCTGTCCCTCGCGCGCTATGATAAGATCTTTCAGATCAATCGCGCCGTAGAATGCATTGTCACCATCGACAACGTAGATAGTCGAGATGTTGTCGTGCTCGGCGGCCTGCGAGATAAGGCTGCTCATTGCCGCCTTCACACTCAGTCCCTCCGGGATAACGATGCAGTTTGTCGTCATGACACTGCCGATCTCGTCCTCGTCGTAAACCCACAGGGCCGCAATCTCTCTGCGCTTTTTCTCGTCCATCAGCTCCAGAAGAGTGTTCTTCTCCTCGCTGCTGAGAGTTTTGAGATAGTCCACCGCCGTGTCTGCATCCATACGTGACAATACATCCACACGACGGCGCAGCCCCAGCTCATTGAGATACGGCGTCATCGGCTCCGCATATTCCAGCACTGCCGACAATTCCGCCGCATCGAGTGCGTGGTAGACTCTCTGCCGTTCATCCGCCGTAAGAGATTCCAGCGCGGCGGCTATATCGTTCTCGTGGTAATCAAGCAGCTTCTCTCTGAACGCCTTCGGTGAGAGACGGCTGCGTACAAGCTCTGTCAGTTCCCGGTCATAGTCCGGGTGCCGGAGCTGTGGTGTCAGATCCTTTTTATTATCCATATGCATGCCCTCCTTCGTAATCGATGGATTTCCCGTCGAATCGGGCATGAAAAAACACCACTGCCCTTAACAAGCGGAAAATCGGTGACTGGCGCCGCACGTTTTGGGCAATGGTGATGGCAATATAGAGAGACTTATCCTCGGACGCAGCCGTATGATGCTCCCGGTATGCCTGTCGCCATGCCCCGTAATCGTCCGTTGCCGCTGTCCATAGAAGTCCCTCCTCTTTTTTAATTAATATGATTTTGCTCAAAGCCTCCGACTTCAAGCACGGAGCCGCGATTTTTCCCCGCTCCGCGGTTAAAATAACACTCCCCGCCGCTGCTGTCAAGCCCAAAAAGCGAGATATTGCAACAGGTCGATAGCCGGCGTTATCTCGTTGATTTTCACAACGATTCGCAGTTGCTCGTCGGCCAACTTTTGTTGCTTTATTCGATTGGCAGGCCTTCACTATATGCCAATTTTGCTTCCTCTAAACTCATTTTGTTTGCGCCGCCGCTGAATGACGGTTTTTCAAGCTGTATGGGGTCATTTTCTCAGCCGCAGTTAGCGCATATATCGTACTGCTATGCAAATATACAATCGTTTTCCGGAACAGATGACGCGCGTCTGGCGGAATTTGATACCATTGAAGAGATGCTGGAATATGCGCTGGGGCAGTTTTACCTCATACACAATAAATATTATGCGCTTCACGAGGAGCTGGAGAGCCTGCGTCACATCGACGCGGACATCAGGGCAGTTTATGAGAAGATCTTGCAGGATGCCGTGGAGGCGTTGCTATCGAAATGCTC
>CAVAPH010000190.1:0-2914 GCA_963590455.1 bacterium
TGTATGCCCATCAATACGAGCGCTCCGCAGTATATACGCAAAACCTGCGATGAGAATTCCAGCATCTGTGCATCTGTTGTGAATATACCTGAGAATACACGCGGGAAGAGCATTATAAGCAGCCAGAACGTACCGGAATATATCAGACAGCTGCGCAATAATATGAGAAATGTGCTTTTTACACGTGCTGCATTCCCGGCACCGAAGTTATAGCTTGAGATCGGCTGGGCCCCTTGCCCGAGACCCTGCAGCGGAAGCATGGCGATACTCATCACGCTGGACAGTATGGTCATTGCACCGACCGCCGTGTCACCGCCGTAAAGCTGAAGCGATGAATTAAAGCAGACCTGAATAATGCTCTCACTGCTCTGCATGATAAACGGCGCTACACCGAGTGCAAGGCACGGCAATATATATTTTCTGTCAAGGCAAATATATTCACGGCGCAAACGCAGCTCAGACTTATTGCCGGCAAGGAAAGCTACCACCCATATGCATGACACTGCCTGCGAGATTACCGTTGCCAGTGCCGCACCGCGCACACCCATGTTGAACGCGAAGATAAACAGCGGGTCGAGCAGTATATTCAGCACGGCGCCAATGAGCACGGTAAGCATTCCGACCTTCGCACGCCCCTGCGCCGTAATGAATGCATTCATGCCAAGCGTGAGCTGGACAAAAATCGTTCCGACAGCGTAAATGCGCATATAATCCGTGGCATAATCAATAGTACTCTCGCTGCCGCCGAAGGCCATAAGCATTGGTCTGTTCCATATGAGCAGTGCAGCAGTCAAAAGCACGGAAATCACTATCTGCAGCGCAAAACAGCCGCCAAGGGTTTTCTCAGCAGATTCGTTATCACCCTTGCCCATATAAATTGACGCACGCGGTGCACCTCCGGACGCCACAAGCGCGGCAAATGCGGACACAACAAGGATTATCGGCATGCATATTCCAAGGCCTGTCAATGCAAGTGCGCCGTATTCGGGAATATGGCCGATGTAAATTCGGTCAACGATATTATAAAGTGTATTGATTATCTGCGCAGTCACCGTTGGAACCGCGAGACGGAAGAGCAGCTTTCCTATCGGCTCGGTGCCAAGAAATTCACTGGAAGTATTACTTTGCATTTGATTTACCTGCTCAATCAGTTCTTCAGGCTATGCAGCGGAGCCGGGATTCTGCCTCCGCGTGCGATAAATTCAGCTGCCGAACCGGTGTGCAGAGGCATGACGGGTGCGCTGCCGAGCAGACCGCCGAAGTCCACCTTGTCCCCCACTGTTTTCCCCTTGGCAGGAATGATGCGCACGGCCGTGGTTTTATTATTAATCATGCCGATCGCCGCCTCGTCTGCGATGATAGCGGATATCGTATCGGCACTTGTGTCACCGGGGACCGCAATCATGTCAAGACCGACAGAGCAGACACAGGTCATCGCCTCAAGCTTATCTATTGAGAGCGCACCGGCCTCAACCGCAGATATCATACCGGCATCCTCAGACACAGGAATAAACGCACCGGACAGGCCACCGACGTGGCTTGATGCCATAACTCCGCCCTTTTTGACCGCATCGTTGAGCAGCGCCAGCGCCGCGGTTGTGCCGTGAGTGCCGCATTTTTCAAGGCCCATTATCTCCAGGATTTCAGCTACACTGTCACCGATTGCAGGTGTCGGTGCGAGAGAGAGATCCACAACGCCGAAGGGTACGTTCAGCCTGCGCGAGGCCTCCTGCGCCACGAGCTGACCCATGCGGGTAATTTTAAACGCAGTCTTTTTGATTGTCTCGGCGACAACATCAAACGGCTGACCCTTGCAATTTTTCAGTGCATGAGCCACAACGCCCGGGCCGGATACGCCGACATTTATGACGCACTCAGGCTCACCCACTCCGTGGAAGGCGCCTGCCATAAAGGGATTATCCTCCACAGCATTTGAGAACACAACCAGCTTTGCGCAGCCCATCGGGTCTATATCCGCAGTTTCACGAACAATGCGGCCCATGAGTGCCACGGCGTCCATATTTATTCCGGCTCGTGTCGAGGCAACGTTTACGCTTGAACAGACAAGATTGGTCTGCGTCAAAGCCTGCGGAATAGAGCGGACGAGCCGTTCATCACTGACTGTAAAGCCCTTGTGTGCAAGTGCAGTAAAGCCGCCGATGAAATTAATGCCGACAGTTTCCGCCGCACGGTCAAGTGTCAAAGCGAGCGGCACATAGTCGTTGCTCTCACAGCTGGCAGCAACGAGCGAGATCGGAGTAACCGAAACGCGCTTATTCACTATAGGGATGCCAAATTCGCTTTCTATTGCGCAGCCTGTTTCAACCAGTTTATCGGCGCAGCGGCAAATCTTGTCGTACACCTTGGTGCAGCATTTATTCATGTCACTGTCTGCACAGTCAAGAAGAGATATACCCATGGTGACCGTACGAACATCAAGATGCTGCTGGTTTATCATGTCTATTGTCTGCAGTATTTCACTGCTGTTTATCAGATAACTCATAGCTTTTAATCCTCACTCTGTAAACGCGGGTCATATTCTGTGCATTGCTTCGAATATGTCCTGACGCTGAATGTGGATATCAAGTGAGTGCTCCTCACCCTTTGACTTGAGATAGTGTGCCAGCTCGTCAAACGGCTCATTGCAGTCCGTAAGGTCGACCAGCATTATCATCGCGAAGAACTCCTGCATAAGAGTCTGGCTGATATCGAGTATATTTATCTCTTTCCCCGCAAGCAGCGACGCCACATACGCGGTTATTCCCTTTGCATCCTTTGCAAATACACTTACTATTGCCTTCATTATTTTTCCCTCCGTTATCTGTGGAATTGCGTTAATTATACGCTATTCGGGCAAAATATCAACTGTCAAATTAGGAGAAAACGCAGGTTGTACGGGCGCGTAGGAGGTGGA
>CAVAPH010000191.1:0-2909 GCA_963590455.1 bacterium
GAAAATCCATCAAGCGCAAGCTAAAAATTTTTGTCGTGTGCTTGACATACGGGTGCCGTAAAAGCTGGAACTGGCAAGCAGAAAACCATTAAATGTCCTCGCTGCGGGGCTGAGGTTACCGGGGAAACTGGCACCAGCGTTACATGCCCATATTGTGAAACAAACTTGCAGATTAAATAATCTGTAGCAACATAATATTGATGGAGGTTAGCATGGGGTTATTTAAAAACAATCCAAACGGCGGAATAATGGACGCTATTCGCTGCGATGAAAAGAACTACCTTATATGGAAATGGAGGCCATCTGGTACAGCTCTCGGCGAAACAAGTCGTGAAAACGCTATTCGCTGGGGTTCTCCTATTCGCGTAAGGGAAGGCTCTGTCGCTGTCTTTGTTTATTCCGGAAAAGACGGTTTCTCTCAAGACTACATTGAAGGGCCAGCAGATACTTTTGTAGAAACCCAAAACTTGCCTGTAATTTCATCGCTGATAGGCATGGCATATAACGGCAGTACACCTTTTCAGGCAGAGGTCTATTTCATCAATCTTGCGGAAAACATTCAAATGAAATTTGCTGTTCCATATTTTGATGTCTTTGACCCGGAAATGAAAGAATTTAGTGTACCTGTTGCCGTTCGAGGTACTATTGACTTCAATATTTCAGATTATCGTGAATTTATACGTCACAACCAGTTGAATGACTTTTCTATAGAAGAGTTACAGGCCAAGGTAAAAGACTCCGTGATTGAAAATCTCAAGCACCTTGTAGAAAACGCTCCTGAAAAATATGAAATACCTGTAATTCAGCTTGAAAGAAAAGTCAGCGAAATTAAATCTGATGCTGTGGCCTTGCTTAGAGAGAAGTTCTTTTCCGACTATGGAATATTTCTGCGAGATATTAGCATTGCGGGGCTTGAAATTAACAAAGAGAGCAGCAGTTATCTCGAGCTAAAGAAGATCACGAAAGATTTGATTATTAAAGATCGCGTCGCCGATCAGAAACTAGGCGTTTTCAGCAAAGCTGCAAATATGTTCGTTGATATCAAAGAAAATGCATACTCACGCCGCAAGCAAACCCAAACAGATTATTCAAAAGCCTATGAAACAGAGCTTGCTGGTAGAGTAGGCGCTGCGGGAGCTAAAATTGCCTCTGCATTTACCAGGAAGGGCGTTAGTTCTGAAAGCACGAACGGCGCATCAGTACCACCGCCACTTCCGTCAATATCATATTATGTTGCATTATACGGTAAAACTGCCGGTCCATACGATATGCCTACTCTAAAGCAGATGGTGAATAGCAATTCCATTTCTCGCGAAACTCTCGTCTGGAAGGACGGTATGCCTGGTTGGTTAGCTGCCGGAAATGTTGACGATTTAGCTGTTTTATTTGCAAACGACAGCAATATACCGCCAGTTTCGTCAAACGCTTCCAACTAATCACCTTTAGCGTTTCAAGCTCAATCCCTATTCTACCCGGAGGCAGGGCGGCGGGGGCCGTCCGGAATGATATTATGGCTTTTTCTTTTGAGAATATACAGGAGGCGCGCACACGTATTGCGCCTTATATTGTGAAGACACCGCTTTTGCGGCTGCAGAATCTTGATGCTTATCTCGGCTGCGAGGTCTATGTGAAGGCCGAGTGCATGCAGATTACCGGCGCGTTCAAGCTGCGCGGGGCGATGAACAAGCTGCTCTCGCTCACGCCGGAGGAGCTCTCGCACGGGATAGTCGCAGCCTCTTCCGGCAACCACGGCAGGGGCATTGCCTACGCCGCAAAGCTTCTTGGGACCACGGCTGTGATTGTTATGCCCTACACCGCGCCGCAGGTCAAGGTCGATGCCATCCGCGCTCTGGGTGCGGAGATTGTGCAGTGCGAGGTTTCGGAGCGCTTCGATGTCGCAGCAAAAATCTGCGCCGAGCGCGGGGCAACGCTGGTACCTCCGTTCAACGATGAGGACGTTATGGCGGGTCAGGGCACGGCAGGTATTGAGATTATGGAGCAGTGCCCGGAGCTTAACACCGTCATTGTCCCCACGAGCGGCGGCGGGCTCATCGGCGGTGTGTCCACTGCGATAAAGGCCCTCTCCCCCTCCACGCTTGTCTACGGGGCAGAGCCTGCAGTGCTGCCGCGCTACTCCGTAAGTATAAAAGCCGGCAAGCCCACGAAGGTCGAGCCGGGCAAATCTATTGCGGACGCACTTGTGGCACAGATTCCGGGCGAGCTCTGCTTTCCTGTTGTCGCGGCGCACACCGACGGCTTTGCGGATGTGGACGACGAATATCTCCTGCGCGGCTGGAAGCTGCTGCTGACCGAGGGCAAGCTTTTGTGCGAGCCGTCCTCCGCTATCGGAATCGGCGCCGTGCTTCAGGGTCTGATCCCCGTAAAGCCAAGTGACAAGGTCTGCTTCCTCATCTCCGGCGGCAGCGTCGGCATAGAGCAGCTTGATGTGCTCAAGAACGTTGAGATATAAACCGGATATAAAAATTATCAGCCTGCAATCATGAATTTCGATTGCAGGCTGCTTTGCGCTTATAATCTCTTTTTCGGCGTGTATTATCTGTGCTTTGCGGCATAGAGGAACATCCATGCCACAATGGCGATGAGGGCGATGATCACCACGACGCCCAATATTGTGTTGAACACACCGTTTATCAGGCCGCCGAGCAGCTTTATCACGAAGACCACTGCCGCGATAAGCAGTGCCAGAACTGCGATTGCTATCACAATGCGGATTATTTTCTTTGCATCCATGGCCGTTCTCCTTTTATTTCTGATTTGAATTTATATAATGTCTACTGAACAAATGCCGATTTTTTCTGTAAGCAGAAATCGTACAAAAATTGCAAAAACAGGCGCGAAAGGGTACGCTGAATCTTACGCAGATTCAGCACCACAATCGACATGGCAAG
>CAVAPH010000192.1:0-2899 GCA_963590455.1 bacterium
AGCCGCAGTAGAGGCCTTAGCGTGATATAATTAAATAAAAATAAATGCAATGCGGGCTGCCGAATGGCAGCCCGCAATTTGTATAATTATACCGCATATTGCTCCGCAACCGCATATATTTTCGTTAGCTGTGATTTCTTGACTTGAGGCTGCGCGGGATTTATAATTATGCTTGTTTTCAGCATAAAATCAAGGAGATCAAGTATGAAAAAAGGCAATATTCAGTCGCTTTATGCGCTGCTTGCGGCCATGATATGGGGACTGGCGTTTTCGGCGCAGAGTGTATGCGCGGAATTTCTGGGGCCGTTCTCTATCACCGGGCTGCGTTCATTGATTGCGGCTGTCATAATGCTCGCAGTCTGCCTGCTGCGTAATAAGAAGGACTGCGGGACAAAACGTGATATTATTATAGGCAGCATTGTCTGCGGCACGGCGCTTTTTGCGGCAACCAACGCGCAACAGCTTGCTTTGAATATGGGCTGCTCGGCCGGTAAGGCGGGATTTATTACTGCGCTCTATATCGTTATGGTTCCTATCGGGCAGATATTTTTTGCAAAGAAAATCAGTGGCAGACATTGGCTTGCGGTTGCCATAGCGGTTGCAGGAATGTATTTTCTCTGCATCACGGATAGCTTCTCAATTTCCGCAAGCGATCTTTATCTCCTGCTTTGCGCTTTCCTGTTCACGGTTCAGATCCTCTCCATCGACAGATTCTCTGCAAAGGTTGACGCACTGGTGCTCAGCTGCGGGCAGTTTATCGTGGTGGCGATACTGTCATTCCTCGTCGCCCTGCCGACGGAAAGCATAACCGCATCCGGCATTGCATCCTGCATATGGCCTCTGCTGTACATTGCGGTGTTTTCAAGCTGCCTCGGATATACATTCCAGACGCTTGCGCAGACAGGCGGCAATGCTGCGGTAGTTTCACTTTTGATGAGTCTTGAATCATTCTTCGCGGCAGTATTCGGCGCATTGCTGCTCGGTGAAAGAATGAGCACGAATGAGCTTATCGGCTGCGCATTGATGATTGCAGCGATAGTTATAGCCGAGCTTCCGGCAAAAAAATTAAAAGGAGCCTAAATAAAAATGGATACTGTTTCAAAAATCTTATCAATGTCCTTCGGCGGCTACAGTCTTGATCAGATACTCTCGGCAATCATAACCTTTGTCATATGCCTGCTCGCGGTCAAGCTGGTAATGCGTGCGGTTGAAAAGCTTATCGCACGCACAAAGCACGTCAATGACAGGCTGCAGAGAGTAACGCTGAATGTCGTAAAGACGCTGCTCTACCTCCTGACCGTAATAATAACGGCAGGGGCTCTCGGCGTTAACACCACATCGCTCACTGCGATTGCATCTGTACTCACCTTAGGTGTTACCTTGGCATCACAGGATATAATGAGCAACGTTGCCGGCGGACTGATTATTCTCTCCACACATCCCTTTGTGCTGGGCGATGTTATTGAGGCTGACGGAACTGTCGGCACCGTGCGCGAGATTTCACTCAACTACACAAAGATTGAGACGGCAGACGGACAGATCGTGCTGCAGCCGAATCACACGCTTTCCAGCACCAAGATCACAAATTACACCACTCTCGGCCGCCGTCGTATAGCGATAAAGGTCGGTGCCTCGTACGATACTCCTACTGACACAGTCAAAGCGGCGTGCCTTGACGCGGTACATTCCACTGCGGGTATACTGGAAGCACCGGAAGCGGATGTCATACTCAGCGGATACGGCGAGAGCGCAATAGAGTATACTGTGCGCTGCTGGGCAAACGTGGCTGACTACTGGCCCGCATATAATACGCTCAACGAAAAAATCCGTGAGAGCTTCGCAAAATTCGGCGCGGAAATGCCGTATAATCACCTCAATGTGCATATGATCAGCAAGTAAGAGATCAGATAAAATTAAAAGGAGCTTTTGATTATGGCCACTGCAGGTATGGTAGTAGCAATAGAGATAGACGCAGTCATCGAAAAGTACGGTCAGCCGATACACACTGAAAAGTGTGCGGGCGTCACCGTTATGGAGTATAAAACAGGCTACGGCACACTGTACGTTGCGCATTCCGGCGCAGGTGAGATCGCAGCCGCAGCCGCAACTGCACTTTTGCTCGGCCGCTTCGGCGCAGAGGTGATAATCAACTTCGGTGTCGTCGGCGGGCTCACTCCCGAGATGGCGCTGACGAGCACCGTGGTTGTCAGCGGTGTGGTGCACTATGACTTCGATGCGCATGAGATCGGCTGGGGAGAGCAGGGAAAATATCCGGAGTTTGACGGTGTGGTTATCCAGACAACGCCGCAGCTTGTGGAGAAAGCAAAGAAGATTTTGCCGGATCTCAAGACCGTCGTCTGCGCTTCGGCAGATAAATTCGTCGGGGACGGCGAGGCAAAGGCAGCACTGAGCCGCAGCTTCAACGCCCAGATATGCGACATGGAGACGGCAGGCGTTGTCATCACGGCAGCCCGTGCGGAGGTCCCGTGCTTGGTCATAAAATCGGTTTCCGACAGTGTAAACGGTGGCCCGGAGGAATTTGAAAAGATGCTTGAATCCGCATCCGCCGCCTGCATCGACGTCGCAGACAAAATACTCAGTGAAACACTTAAATAATAATCTCGGGGCTGCCTCAACGAGACAGCCTCTTTTATATAATATATAACATAACATACGTGTGTGAATTCCGATATTTGTCAATTTCCTGCGAGACAGAAATCAATTATAAATGCGGCAAAATTTCTTCTTGAAGTCAGTGTGACTTTGTTGTATAATAGCAAAGCTTGATTAGAGTAGTATCTCTTTCCGGCTTCAATTTGATTTCCGGGTGTAGCGCAGTTGGTAGCGCGCGTGGTTTGGGACCATGAGGCCGGGGGTTCGAATCCCTTCACTCGGACCA
>CAVAPH010000193.1:0-2804 GCA_963590455.1 bacterium
TTAATTAAATAGTTGTGTATTTATCTTTAACTTTCTAATAACAATGCCATTCTGCATATTCCAATTTTCAGATTTTTGTGTTATATAATTTATATAATTTGTTGAGCAAATTAGGAGTGTGTTAAACATGAACGAAGTTAAGAATCCCAAGAGACCACTTTTCTATTATGGAGTAATCGCGCTTTTGATGCTGCTGCTCTTCAACATTTTCGCCACGCCTGCAATTTTTGCAACGCAGGTGAAAGAGGTTGACTACGGCACTTTCATGAAGATGACCGAGGAGAAAAACATCGGTCTTGTCGAGGTCGACAGCAACGAGATTGTCTTCACGGACGCCGCTAAGGAAAAATATTATAAAACAGGTGTCATGGATGATCCAAATCTGACTGAGAGGCTGTATGATGCCGGCGCTGAATTTTCAAGCGAGATAGAGACGCAGACTTCCCCGCTGCTCATATTATTTCTGACATGGGTGATTCCCATACTGCTGTTTGTTTTCATCGGCGATATTATCGGCAAGAAGCTGACAAAGTCCGCCGGTGGTTCAAATTCACTTATGTTTAATATGGGCGGATCAAATGCAAAGGTATATGTCAAATCCGCAAACGGCATCAAGTTTGACGATGTTGCCGGTGAAGAAGAAGCAAAGGAAAATCTCACGGAAATCGTCGAGTATCTGCACAATCCTGAGAAATACCGTGAAATCGGAGCCAACATGCCCAAAGGCGTGCTGCTTGTCGGCCCTCCGGGAACCGGTAAAACCATGCTGGCAAAGGCAGTCGCAGGCGAAGCTAACGTGCCGTTCTTCTCCATGTCAGGCTCCGAATTCGTAGAAATGTTCGTCGGCATGGGTGCAAACAAGGTACGTGATCTGTTCCGTCAGGCAAAGGAAAAGGCACCGTGCATCGTATTCATAGACGAAATCGATGCCATAGGCAAAAAACGTCAAGGTAATGTTCCCGGCAACGATGAGCGCGAGCAGACACTCAACCAGCTGCTGACCGAAATGGACGGCTTTGAGGGCAGCAACGGCGTTATCATACTCGCCGCGACAAACCAGCCTGATTCACTCGACCCGGCTCTCACCCGCCCCGGTCGTTTTGATCGCCGCGTCCCCGTAGAGCTGCCGGATCTTAAGGGCCGTGAAGAGATATTAAAGGTTCACGCGAAAAAGATAAAGCTTGCAGAAGATATTGACTTTAACAAGATCGCACGTATGGCCTCCGGCGCTTCAGGCGCTGAGCTTGCCAACATCGTCAATGAGTCTGCTCTTCGTGCTGTACGCAACGGCAGGAAGTTTGTCACTCAGTCCGACATGGAGGAAAGCATTGAAGTCGTAATAGCCGGATACCAGAAAAAGAACGCCATTCTTACAGATCAGGAAAAACGCATTGTTTCTTACCATGAAGTCGGTCATGCTCTTGTTGCAGCGCTGCAGTCTCATTCCGCACCGGTGCAGAAGATTACCATTGTCCCCCGTACGTCAGGCGCACTCGGTTACACTATGCAGGTTGAGGACGGCAATCACTACCTCATGAGCAAAGAGGAAATTGAAAACAAGATCGCCACACTGACCGGCGGCCGTGCAGCGGAAAAGCTTGTATTCGGCTCTGTCACAACCGGCGCATCCAATGATATTGAGCAGGCGACAAAGCTCGCCCGTGCAATGATAACGCGTTACGGCATGAGCGATGAATTTGACATGGTCGCACTGGAAACCGTCACGAACCAGTATCTCGGCGGCGACACTTCTCTCGCCTGCTCCGCTGAGACTGCGTCAGAGATAGACCGCCAGGTGATCGATCTTGTAAAGACCCAGCACGCGAAGGCCGAAAAGATTCTCTCCGATAACCGTGTCAAGCTCGACGAGCTTGCAAATTACCTCTACGAGAAAGAAACTATAACCGGCGAAGAATTCATGAGCATTCTCAATAAGTAAAGCACGCGATTCTATATTCATGTTTACAGCCGCAGAGCGGACTAAACCACCCTGCGGCTGAATTTTATATTTTCTTTACGCGCAAAGCAAACGCAAATATTATCACAGAACAGGAGGATACTGAATGTCCGAAATATTAAGACGCAGGAGAAGAAGAGAGGCGGAAATAGAACGCGCCTCACATGTTATATTTGAAAGTGAAAGCAGTATTTCAAGCGCACCCCAAATTAACGGAAAGCTGCGCAGCTTCGCTTTGAGAGTGCCGGAGCAGATACGTGAATGCAGCGGCATAGTTATAAACGGCAAGCGCATACGCTCTCTTGTATTTACAACCGATGTCGCTATCATACGCAACACTGACGCGGACGCGGTATTTGCAGTTTATCCATACACTCCGCAGCCGATTATAACGGATATGCTTGTGCACGCCGCGGATATACCCGTATTTGCCGGAGTAGGCGGAGGCATCACCAAAGGGCTGCGAGTGGTAAATCTGGCGATGTACGCGGAAATGCAGGGAGCGGCAGGCGTTGTTGTAAACGCGCCGACATCCGGAGAAATAATACGCTCATTGCGGGAGACCGTGGATATACCGGTAATAGTCACAGCTGTCAGCGCTGAGGGAATTGATGCGCGCATACGCGACGGAGCATCGATAATAAACGTCGCCGGCGGCTTCAAAACCGTAGAATTCGTCGGCCAAATACGCGCTAAGCATCCAGACATACCTATAATCGCCAGTGGCGGTGACACGGATGAAAGCGTATTAACGACGATAAAAGCCGGTGCAAATGCCATTGTCTGGACACCGCCGAGCAACGGAGAGGTTTTCCGCGCAATTATGGACGCATACCGCGAAGGCGAT
>CAVAPH010000194.1:0-2791 GCA_963590455.1 bacterium
CCTTGGCTCCCCTGTGTAAGGGGAGCTGTCAGCGAGAGCTGACTGAGGGGTTGCCATAGTTTGTGTGCAGTCGATTATATGTTTGCACTGCAGCCTTAGTCTGCAACCCCACCACCGCTGGCGCGGTCCCCCTCCCCTTACACAGGGGAGGCAATGACGAAACCGTGAGTCTGTGCGACTGTTTTTTGCAATGTGGAAGCAATGGGGGTTGCCTTTGGGCTTTAGACTATATCCATTTTTTTTGCACTGGATATAGTATGCAGTTAGTATGCAGTCGAAACAGCACGGCATGAGTAAAAGCCACATCCTTGGCTCCCCTGTGTAAGGGGAGCTGTCAGCGATAGCTGACTGAGGGGTTGCCGTTGCATATCTGATGGGACACATTGCCTTGGGTGCAGAGCTTAGAAGAGGTCGCGGAAGTTTGCGAAGACATTGTTGGAGTTGTCTTCCTCTTCCTCCTGCTTTTTCTTTTCTTCCTCTTCCTTCTTCTTTTCCTCCTCTTCCTTGGCCTTCCTTTCCTCCTCGGTCAGTGCCTGCTCCTCAAGCTCCTCACGGGTGCCGAAGATGCCGGTCGCTTCGCCGCCGGTGGACATGTTGAAGTCCTTATAGGCGAGGTTTTCGTGGATTGATGCCATGACCTTCTGCCAGATCTGGGTTGCGGGGTTGCCGCTGAAGGACATATATTCGGGGGTGTCGTAGCCTGTCCACACAGCGCAGGTGTAGTACGGCGTGTAGCCGCAGAACCAGCGGTCCTGATTCGAGGTGGTCGTACCGGTCTTGCCGGCGACGGGCATGTTGCTCAGCTTTGATTCGCTGCCGGTGCCGTAGGTCGCGGCGTTATTGAGCATATAGGTCATGGTGCGCGCCGTTTCCTTGGAGAAGGCCTGAATCGTCTCGGGCTGATTGTCGAGAATAATCTTGCCGGTGCGGTCCTTGACCATGGTGTATGTTCTCGAATAGGTGAAAACGCCGTCGTTTGCAAGGGCCGTGTATGCCTGCGCCATTTCGCGCACGGTGATGCCGTAGCTCGGCTGACCGAGAGCCATTGCCGCATAGTCGGCATCGGAGTCAATAAGGCTCGTGACGCCCAGACGGGTGCGCAGGAACTCAAGCGCCGTTGACGGTGTCAGCTTGTCCAGAATCTGCGCGGAGACGGTGTTCTTCGACTTCTGCAGTGCGGTGAGAATGGTTATTATTCCGTCGTATGTATTCGGTGAGTTCTTCGGATACCACGAGGTGTGCGTGAGCTGAACATGCGTCTCGTCCGCGTCGAGAACAAGCGTCGACGGGCTTATCAGTCCGTACTCAATCGCAGGTCCGTAGACCGCGATGGGCTTTATCGAAGATCCGGGCGGGCGCGTGGTGTCGGTCGCCCTGTTGAGACCGTAGTTTATGGTCTTCTCGCCCGTGCCGCCGGACAGGGCCTTAATTTCGCCGGTTGCCTGGTCGATAATCACAATGGCGCTCTGAAGCTGGGTCGATGTTCCGTTCGTCGCCTTGGGAAGCTCGTCAAGATTGGTGTATACCGCGTCAACCTTGGCCTGAATATCAACATCGATGCAGGCGTATATCTCATAGCCGGCATTGTGCACCAGCTGGCTTGCCGCGCTGCGGCTTATGCCCTTTGCCTCGGCAAGGTCGGTGATAACGTCCGAAAGGACGACCTCTTCGTAATATGAGTAGACGCCCGAGCTGCTCGGCGTATTCTCGCCGTGGACAAACACAAGCTCCTCGGCCTTGGCCTCTTCGTACTCGGCTTTGGTCAGGTAGCCCTGCTTGTACATTTCACGCAGGACATTTTCCTGGCGCTCCTTGTTGTTTTCAACGCTGTAGAACGGGTCGTAATACGTCGGCAGGTTGGTTATTCCGACAATCGCCGCAGCTTCCGCAACCGACAGGTCCTTCGCATCTTTGCCGAAATAGGTCTGCGCCGCCGTCTGCACGCCGTAGCAGCCCTCGCCGAAGTACACGGCGTTGAGGTAATATTCGAGGATCTCGTCCTTGTCGTATTTCTTTTCAAGCTCCAGTGCCTGGAATATCTCAAGCAGCTTGCGCTGGACGGTTATATCGTCCTGCTGGGTGAGGTTTTTTATAAGCTGCTGGGTTATCGTCGAGCCGCCGAAGGTCGAGCCGCCGGTGAACATGTTCAGCGCCGCGTGCGCGGTTCTGAACCAGTCGACGCCCTTGTGCGTGTAAAATCGCTTATCCTCGATGGCGACGAGCGCGTCCTTCATATGCTGCGGAATCTCGTCTCCGTCAATCCAGATGCGGTTTTCGCTGCTCTTGACCGTCGTCAGCTTCTGATAATTCCCGTCAGAATCCTGATAATAGATGATGCTTGACTGGTTGAGCGTGAAGTCGTTAAGATCGATATCGAGGCTCGGGGTTATGCAGGTCTTCACATAATAGGCAAAAATGCAAGTGAATATAAGCCCCGTAACAAGACCGATGAGAAGAAGAGTTCCGATAACGCCGAATACGCGTCCGACGCGTCCGCTGCCTTTTTTCTTCTCAGGCTGCCTTGCAATCTCCATTCGCACTAACACCTCCTTGGTGCATTTGTCATTTATGACGATATTGTTTTATGAAAGTTTCATCTGTCTGCAATAATAAACAGACCGGCATGAGTAAAAGCCATGCTCTTGGCTCCCCTGTGTAAGGGGAGCTGTCTGCGCAAGCAGACTGAGGGGTTGCCGTAGTTTGTACGCAGTCGGTTATATGCTTGCACTGCCGCCTTAGTCTGCAACCCCACCACCGCAAGCGGTCCCCCTCCCCTTACACAGGGGAGGCA
>CAVAPH010000195.1:0-2719 GCA_963590455.1 bacterium
TCAGATAATTTTTTGGCATTTATTGCAATGCTTTAACTCTTGTGATAACATAAGTTCAAGGCTTTAAAGCTTTGCGGTGCCAGAGTGCGGAAATTTGCACCGGCGCCGGGATATAACATAACAAGAAGGAGTGGGCCTAATGAAGTTTTCCTCAAAAATTGAAAAGTGCGGTCTTTCACCGATGCGAAAGTTTGCACCCGCTGCAGCAGCCGCTAAAGAGCGTGGAATCAGCATATATCATTTGAATATTGGTCAGCCTGACATTGCAACGCCGGAAGCGTATTTTCAGGCACTGAAGAGCTTCAGTGCACCCGTTCTTGAGTACGCCCCGTCCGCAGGTCTGGATGTAATGCTTGATGCGGTGCGCGGCTATTATAAAAAGATAGGCGTTGAGCTGGAGCGCGGAGATCTGCTGGTTACGACCGGCGGCAGTGAGGCCATGCAGATGGTTATGGCGGCAATTCTCGATGACGGCGACGAGATTATTATTCCCGAACCGTTCTACCCCAACTATTCCACGGCCGTGATGCTCACAGGCGCTAAAATACACCCCCTGCCGACAAGCGCAGAAGAGGGATATAAATATGCCGTGCGTGAGAGAGTCGAGGCCTGCATAAACGAGAACACCCGCGCGATACTCTTCACGAACCCCGGCAACCCGACAGGTGCAGTGCTTAGCCGCGATGAGCTCAAGCTGATGCTCGACATTGCGAAAGAGCATGATCTCTTCGTCATCTGTGACGAGGTCTACAGAGAATTTGTCTATGCCGACGAGCCGCTTATGAGCTCACTGCAGTACGATGGCTATGAGGACAATGTTGTCGTAATTGACTCCGTGTCGAAGCGCTTTTCTGCATGCGGCGCACGTATCGGCATGCTTATATCTAAAAACAAGAAACTCATGGCAGAGTGCATGAAGTGGTGCCAGTGCCGTCTGTGTGCTTCCACCGTGGATCAGGTCGCTGCTGCAGAGCTCTATAAAGTCGGCCCTGAATATTTCGCCGCTGTGCGGGCAGAGTATATGTCGCGCCGCGATGCTCTGATGGCAAAGCTCAGCGAGATACCCGGCGTCGTGTGCAAGAAGCCGGAAGGTGCGTTTTACGTCATGGCGGCGCTGCCGATTGACGATGCGGACAAGTTCCAGACCTGGCTGCTCAACGAGTTTGATGACAACGGCGAGACCGTTATGTTTGCCTGCGGTGAGCCGTTCTACGGAACTCCCGGCAAGGGCAAAAACGAAGTCCGCATGGCCTATGTTCTCAAGAAGGAACGTCTTGAGCGCGCAATGGATATTCTGGCAGTAGCAATAAAGAAATATAACGCCACGCACTGATCAGTTTGCAATAATATTACCCGTCGGAGCCAATCAGACTTCGACGGGTACTTTTTCGCAAATAAGTTGTGGTTTTACGCACTTTTTGCTGTTGATTTATACCGGAACAGTTGTATAATGAGTCTTATGCTTGTCTTGAAAAGGCTTACGAGCTGTTTTTTGGAAAGAGGAGGATGGTGTGACAAGGTCACACTGTGGTATAACTAAATGAGTAATTTTCAGGTGTGCTTCAATGCGATATTTCCCATCATGCTTATTATGGCCCTCGGTTATCTTGCCCGTTGCAGCGGCGTCATTGGAGCGCACGAGGTTCAAAAGATGAATAGTGCGGCTTTTAAGTTCATGATGCCGCTTATGCTTTATTATAATATATACAAGTCAGATCTTACCGGTGCTCTTGATCCGAAGCTGCTCATGTTTGCAATTATATCCTTCTTCGTGGTGTTTTTCTCCTGCGTGTTTCTTGCAAAAAGTATAAAATGCCCGCAGGAGCAGCGAGGTGTCATCGCGCAGGGCCTCTACAGGAGCAACTTTGTCATCATAGGTATCCCGCTGGCACAGAATCTTCTGCCTGAGGGAGCTGATATAGGTTCGGTCGTTGTGCTTGTGGCCGTAATCGTGCCGCTTTTCAACGTTGTTTCGGTCATCGTGCTGGAATCGTTCAGTGGAAGAGCTCCGAGCGCGAAAAAGCTCGTAAAGGATATAATCACAAATCCGCTCATTCTTGGCACGTTGGCTGGTGTAATTACCGTACTGCTCGGCATAAAACTCCCGGAATTTATCACGTCTACACTCAAACAGATTGCCTCTGCGACCTCTCCGCTGCTGCTGTTCCTGCTTGGTGCATACTTCAGCTTTGACGGGCTCAGCAAGTGCCTAAAGACGGCTGTACTTGTTTCAATTGGGCGGCTCATAATAGTGCCGGGTATCGTTCTTGCGGCAGCGATTGCCTGCGGCTTCCGCGGCGCTGCAATTGCCGGCTTGCTGGGTGCCTTTGGCTCGGCAAATGCTATTTCCTCGTTTGCAATGACGCAGCAGCTCGGCGGTGATGCAGAGCTTGCAGGAAATATTATCATACTGACAAGTGCAGGCTGCATTTTTACCCTTTTCATGTGGTCGATGCTGCTCAAACACTTGGCATTGATCTGATTTATTATAATATTATTACTTTTAAAGGAGCAGTTAGAATGATTTACAGACTTGGCGACAAGCGCCCGCAAATTGACGCGAGCGCATATGTCAGCGAGAGTGCGGAGATAATCGGCAATGTAACTATAGGCGCGCGCTGTTATATCGGCCCCGGTGCAATTATACGCGGAGACGAAAGCCCAATATATATAGGCGATGAGAGCGCTGTTGAGGACGGCTGCATAATACACGTGGGCG
>CAVAPH010000196.1:0-2707 GCA_963590455.1 bacterium
TTTCGACGAGGTAGTAGACAGCACCTCCGCCGATGGCAGCGGTAAAGACGAGTGAGAGAAGAATAGGCGTTCAAACGGCTTCCCTTGAGTTCAAGGGGAGCCGTTAAATTTTTGCTTGTATTATGCCGGTTCGTATGAGCGGCTGATTTCGTTGCCTTCGGCGTCATATTCAACGTCTTCCATCAGCTGCGGATCTACACGGCTGCGTTTTTTAATGACGAGGCCCTTTCCCTGATTGTTGAAGACCCAAATCTTATATCCGGGAAATTCAGGGTCAGGCTTTCTGAAGACCGTAGATTCATTCAATTTGCAGAACTTTGATCTTCCTTCGGCAGTGTCAAGAAGATCACCGGGACCGTTGTAATAGAGCTCATCCTGTGCGGCATTCTTTTTGAATTCTTCCCAGTCTTTTTCATCGACTTTCATTACGTCGTTGGGCTGTATCATCGTATATCTCTCCGTTTCAAAGAATATTAATTACATCGTCAGAATTTTTATTTCTTGCCCTGCTGTCGACACCATGTATTCATGACAAAGTCAACGGGCAGGAACTTAACGAGCCTTGCTTGCATGCGCTCAGGAAATCCGAGTACGGACACCTTCTTGCCCTTTTTCAGATCCTTCACAGCTTTATTTACAACCTGCTGCGGGGTGTAATATCGGTTGAAGTAGTTGACCGTATCATCGTGTATAGCATGACTGAAAAATTCTGTTTTTATCCACCCCGGACAGACTGTCATAACCTGAATACCCTGTCCTTCGAGCTCTACACCGAGTGCACGGGAAAAACTCAGTACGTATGCTTTCGATGCACCGTATACGTTTATGTACGGCACAGGCTGCCAAGATGACATAGAACCCATATTTACTATACGGCTTCCTCTGGTCATGTATGGTATGCTCATGTGGCACATTGCAGTGAGCGCGCGGGAGTTAAGATCAATTATATCAAGCTGTCTGTCCATGTCCATTTCCGTAAAAACGCCGAACAGTCCAAAACCTGAGGCATTTACAAGCAGCGAGATTTCCGGCTGCTCTTTCTCAAGCAATGCCTTGTACACATCGAAACTCTCACGCTTTTCGAGATCAAGGACAATCGGGCGGACTCTTGCTCTGCATTTTTGCTGCAGCTCTTTTAATCTGTCTTCTCTCCTGGCAATGACCCATAGTTCGTCAAAGCACTCGTCTTTATCAAAGGCGTATACAAACTCGCGCCCCATTCCGGACGACGCCCCGGTTATTACGGCAATCTTCATTTGCGAACCTCACTTACAGAATTATAACAAAAAATTTTCATGTTGTTGATCATTTTATCATCTCATGTGAAAAATATCAATCTACATTTGTTTTTGCGCGTATTAAATTGGGTTATTCTGTGTGAATTGTCAATTGCAATTTTTGGCGCTTTGCCTCATAATATTGGTGTATAAAGCAAAAAGCTGCAGCATGATGCACAGTACAGTGCATTGTAACAGCGCTTGTAAGCATAGACGATCAGGAGGAAAACAGTTATGAAAAGGATGACAAGAGTCGCTATTATAACCAGCGGCGGCGACTGTCAGGGATTGAACGCTGCAATCAGAGGCGTTGGCAAAGCATTGTTTCAAAGATTAGGAGACGATGTTGAAATTTTCGGCATGTATGCCGGTTATCGAGGACTCGCCGACGGAGATTATAAATTCATGGAGCCGAAGGATTTTTCCGGTATACTCACTCAGGGCGGCACAATTCTCGGGACATCCCGTCAGCGTTACATCCCGGGTAAAGATATAATCGATGAAAACGGTGAGAGCATGATCCCGTCAATGCTCGACACATACAATCGTCTGAATCTCGACTGCCTTGTAATCATGGGCGGTAACGGCACGCAGAAAAGCGCGAAGCTGATTTCTGACGCAGGTATGAACGTCGTCACGCTGCCGAAGACTATAGACAATGATATCTGGGGTACTGATACAACCTTCGGATTTCAAAGCGCGGTTGACATTGCCAGCAATGTTATAGATTATATTCATTCTACAGCATGCTCGCACGGACGCACATTCGTGGTTGAGCTCATGGGGCGCGACGCCGGTTGGCTGACACTTCATGCCGGTATTGCGAGCGGTGCTGACGCTATTCTCATTCCCGAGATTCCATACGATGTCAACAAGGTTGCAGAGCTTATTGAGCGGCGTGATAGGGACGGACGAGGCTTCTCCATCATCGCATGCGCTGAGGGTGCAGTGTCCGTAAATGATGCTAAGCTCGACGAAGAGGCCAGCCGCAAGAAGAAAGAAAACAGCATGTATCCTACGGTTTCCTACGCACTCGCCGCGGAGCTTGAGGTGCTTACCGGTCAGGAAACTCGCGTCACTGTACCCGGACATTACCAGAGAGGCGGCCCACCCTGCCCGTATGACAGAGTTCTCGCCACGCAGTTCGGCACAGCAGCAGCGGAGCTTATCGTCAATAAACAGTACGGCCGCATGGTTGCCATTCAGGACGGAAAAATCTGCTCCATCCCGCTTGATGACGCCGCCAGCAAGACAAAATTCCTGCCGGTTGACCACCCGATTATCCAGGTTGCACGTGACATCGGAATTTGCATGGGCGACTGATAATATTATAATTCAGCCTCGGAGTTTTTTCTCCGGGGCTGATTTAATAAAACACCTGTATACAGCTGAAAAAACCGGGGCTTTTGCCTCGGTTTCTTCACTGATCA
>CAVAPH010000197.1:0-2652 GCA_963590455.1 bacterium
TTTCCACATCAGGCCTGCAAAAAATAAGCTGTTGTGGTCATTGTGTTTTACGTTAATTCAGTGTACTATCTAACACAGAGACAGAAAGCAGTTGATACAGGTTTGGCTGCAAAATTCGGATGAATGCTTAAAAACAGGGGAGGACAAAAGATGATAGGTGCAATAATTGGCGACATCGTAGGTTCACGTTTTGAATTCCACAATACAAAAAGCAAGGAATTTGACTTTTTCAGCGATAGGTGCGGGTTTACAGATGACAGTGTAATGACATGCGCGGTTGCCGAGGCGATTACTCGCAGCTGGTGCAAAGACAGATTTTCAACGCTGGATGAGGTGACGAAAGAAACGCTGCGTGATGTGGGCTACTGGTACCCCCGCTGCGGCTATGGGCGTAAATTTATCGAGTGGATGTACGGAGAAAATCCTCAGCCGTATAACAGCTGCGGCAACGGGTCTGCGATGAGAATCAGCCCGGTAGGGGATATAGCAAGGAGCATAGAGGAGGCCAAAGAGCTAAGCTATGCCGTGACGGCTGTAACACATAATCATCCCGAAGGGATAAAGGGCGCAGAGGCGACAGCGGTGGCTATTTTCCTCGCACGTAAAAGCTGGGATAAAGACGAAATACGCTCTTATATCGAAGAAAATTATTATGATTTGTCCACAACCGTGGATGATTACAGAAATTCGATAGACGGACACGGCAAAGAAATATGTCAGCTGAGCGTGCCGCAGGCGCTGAGATGCTTTTATGAGGGCGAAAGCTACGAGGATGTTATAAGAAACTGCATTTCAATCGGCGGCGACAGTGACACGATAGCAGCTATCGCAGGCGGCATCGCAGGGGCATATTTCGAGATCCCGGAGACGATAGAGAGCAAAGGCCTCAGCTATCTTGACCCCGTATTAAAAGGCATTTCAGCCAGATTCGACGCGCTGCAGAATCATATATTTATGGGGAACACCTGGTATATCAGCGGAAAATAAAAGCGAAGCGGATGGATTATTAATAAGTATACAGCACTCAAAAAATCAGGGGCATCGCAATTTGCGATACCCCTTTGCTATAGATTAATCTGCGTATCTGTTCTTATCTTCAGTGCATCTTTGCTAGCGCTGAGTTCTTGAAAGAATCGTCTGCGGTCACTTCTTTTATGACCTTTATCTGCTTCGGAAAAACGATTTTGGCGTTTTCGTCGCTAAGCTCTATTTCCGCTATGGCCTTGTCCGACCAGAACGGGTATACATCAATCTCAAAATACTGACTTTCGTATGTCAGGCAGTATCTTGTTTTGCGTATCTGCCGCCTTGTGGTGTCGGCCTCCATCAGAAGCTTCAGATATTCTTCCTTGCTGAGCCGGCGCTCTATCTCTACGCGTTTAATGTCAGATACCTTGCGCTTTATGGTCTGATAATAAATATAGTGCCCGTCCGCTCCGCGTTGACGTATGCGAACCTCCTCGCCCGCCGCACTGTTGAGATAGGTCTGTATTATCTCTACACGCCTGCATGTGGGATTGCTTTCAAGCCATTTTATATCCGGATATTCTATGAGAAATTTCCGCTCTACTTCATAGGGCTCGGGTTCTCCCAAAAATGATGATATCTCTGCTATAAGACGCTTCATCTTTTCTTCAAATGAGGTGGTGTTGTCTATCACTCTCAGGTGCGGATGCCCGGTCCATGCCGCGATAAGCTTATCGTCAAGTGCTGCGGCTTCCTCCGGCGTTTCGGTCCTTGCGCTGTTGTTGGCCGTCGTATAGAACTCCCTCGCACCCTTTGCCGCAGTAACCAGGTGAAAAACCGCATCATAACTGTCCCGAAGCTCCGTTTCGTTTGCGCCTATGCTCTGCAGCGTTTCGGCGAACTCAACGCTGTCCATATATGCCTTGTTATCGAGTGCGCCGCGATCGCAGACAATAAGCACCTTGTCTGCCGGCATGCTGCGTGCGGCCTGCTCAAATATTTTTTCCTTCTCGATCTGCAGCTTCATCTGGCATTTTTGATAATCCGCATTTGTGCCGCAGGTCCACGGGGCGACACCGCCAGTTATAAGCTCCGTTGCCGTCTCCGGCACGAACAGCACCTTGTATCCCATCTGCGTGAATGCGTTCTGTATCCAACTCATCGCCGTTGTTTTGCCCGCGCTGGGACCGCCGGTTATAACTATTTTGGAAATGTCCATCTTTCGCATCCCGTCCTTCAATGCCAGCAGCTCGTTAACGTCTGTATTAAAAATCGCCGCCAGCTTTCTGATAGTGTTTACCGTAGGCTTGGCTTTTCCTGTTTCCCACTTTGAAACGGCCTTATTTGTCACGCCGAGCATTTCGGCAAGCTCAGCCTGGGACAGATTAAAACGCGTTCGCAATTCAAGTATTCTGTTGCCAAAGCAGTAATCGTTCAAAAAGCTTCACCTCTTTCTTGTAAGTCAAGTATACCTTAGTAACGCCCGCACGTCAACTTTCCCACCGTCGAATATCAGTAGAACGTTATTTTCTGCTGCGGGGGTGTATGGGTGAATATGACATTACATCCACTCAATTTGCTCGTCTGGGAAAACTTATCACTGAACACAAGTTAAGTGTTGAGATAGTTGGCGGAAATGTGATACAATGAGAAAAATATATGATAGCTGGCACAGTTTATGAAATG
>CAVAPH010000198.1:0-2554 GCA_963590455.1 bacterium
ATGTTTTCTTTTCCATGCGGATATATTACTACATCTCCGTCGCATCGGCAAGTGGTGAGAGCAAGCGTCACAAAATGTTTAAATTACTATTTACACAAATTGCAAGAGTATGCCAGAGAGTAAAACAGCCTTGGCACTGCTTTTGCTTGAGCAATGCCAAGGCTTATGTTTTGCTGATTAAATGAATATGTGCAGGTTATGTGTCCAAGCTTATCCACATTGCGGGACGAACACAGTCGAGATTGCTGACGACATAGTAGCCAAATGAGCCGACGTCGCCGTCCCCGCTGACGAATGCAGCATAGTTATCCCAGTAACCTGGCGACCGCAGCCACCACCAGCAGGTGGCTGCGCCATCCACTTTGTATCTGTCAGATAAGTACGCTCCATTTGCTATTGCATACGCCGTGGGGACGCACATTCTCGCTTCATCTGACGGAAAATATTTGTGGGCTTCATTTATGCTCAGCAGAAATATTCTGTCTTCTGTAGCGCTACCCGGGTTAGTGTCATAATCCGGATTCTTATCTGCTGAAACTTTGGTTGTCTGTATTATTGCCTGATCTGCTTCACTAAATGCCTCGGTAAGAAATGTTCCGTTCAACCACGTGCGCAGAGCACAAGTTTTCCATGTCACGTCTGCCCTTTTAGCGTTATATTGTTTGCAATCAAGCGCGTATCTACTGATCACAAAAACCTTGTTATCCTCTTTTTCAAGTACCAGCCATTCTATATTTTCTTTGCCGTTTGATATATCATTGTCCTGTTCATATGTGCCGAAGGTAATATAATCGCCAACCTCAGCATACTTCATTTTTTCAGTTTCATATTCAAGCCGTATCCCCTCGGCTTTCTCAGCGCTGTCTTTATATCCGTCCATGGCTATCAGGCTTTCGTAAGCCTCAACGACGTTACCGTCAGCCATAAGAGCAACGGCTGCATCGTATGCTTCATCTTTAATACCGGTTTCACACGCTGTAATCTGCTCAACGCTGTCCTTATAACCGTTCATAGCTTCAAAGGCAGTAATTGCTTCTTCATATTTGCCTTCATCCATCAATGCAACGGCTACGTTATACTTGTTGTTTGGGATTATCATCTTGGTGATCACGAGCACGATTGCTATTATTGCACATATTGTCGGTATTACTATAGACAGCACTCGTTTTGTCTTTTTTGCTGCTTTCGCACGTGCTATGCGCTTGGCTTCTCTTGCTGCAGTTTCTTCAGCAGCTTTAGCTTCACGCTCTGCTTTCTCTTTTGCAAGTCGTTCATCGCGCTCTGACTTCAGCGCATCAAAGTCACAGGCAAGCAGCGATTCGAGCTTATTCCCACACTTGGGGCATTCCGTTTCTTCCTGATGATTTAATGCTCCGCATGCGCAATACCAGAGATCGAGTACTTTTTCTGGCATTGCGACTGTCTGATTAAAGTGCATGGCGTATTGCTCTAAAAGTTCATCATCCTGCAATAATGACGCAAGTGACGTTGGCTCGGGTACCGTAAGCGTAAACTTCTGATCGTTTTTCCATATGTCGTTATCTTCAAATATGACCTTGGTCACGGTCACGTCAAAAACGCGAGTGGACGCAATCGGCAACGGAATAAGTGTCTTCTGACCAAATTCTTCGTCTCGTGATACATTTAGGTCAAGATACTCAAAGAAAACATCTTTACCAAGCGCTTCGCCTGATACATCAAAAGCAGAAACGTTCAGGAACATAGCTTTTATCTTTTTACTTGAGATATTCTTTATCTTCAACTGTGCAAACACGTTTCCTGTCTTATTATCCTTAAGCAAGGCTCCGGCAGACAATATAACCGGCGATCCTAATGTATAGAGGTTATTTTTTGCCGTAAATACTCGTGTATATCTTTCTGCCATAGCATTCACCTCAAATGTCCGGAATTTCGTCTTCCGCTGGTTGATCAACAGAAGCATTTTTCGACGTGTTATCTTTTATATCTTGCAAAAGCTGTATATGTTCTCCAAAGGCATAGAAAGCAATCCCGGTTAAGAATGCAGAAACTGTGCATGACAGGAATAAAATAAAACCAAGCTCATCTACGGTACACGCTAACACTAGTCCGCCGATAAGTATGAGTATTACACCTACAATTCCCGTTGTTTTCAATATGCTTGCTACTTTGTTTTCATTCATTTCTTGTGTCCTCCGTTTATAATTAATTTTAATAGTGCTCAAACGCGCAAAAAGCGCACTCCCACCGTGCAATTCACGTTAAGAGTGCGCCGTATTTATGTATTTTATGCCCCCGAAAACGGGCAGAATTATGCTATGTATGTATGTATGTATGTATGTATGTATGTATGTATGTATGTATCGAGTGTCGCATGATTCTCCGCCCCTGTCAAGCGTTATTCTGTGATTTATACTTAGTATTATATTTTATGATACCAGATAGCACGGCAAAATGCAACATGAAGGGCTTTATATAGCTTTACACACTCATCAGCAAAGGTTGACTTGAGAATTTGTAATATCACACATTTATGTGCGGCTTGAGTCTGGAGGCGACGAGCTGCGCAAGTGCC
>CAVAPH010000199.1:0-2508 GCA_963590455.1 bacterium
TTAGGTTTGTGCGCTCTTTTCGGAATGGTACTTAGATTACAATGTTTCAACCTTGTGTCCTCCTGCTATATTATTCTCTTTATTTTTCCCGATTTATTTAAACGCGCAAAAAGCGCACTCCTCCCGTAGAATTCACGTTAAGAGTGCGCCGTATTTATGTATTTTATGCCACCGAAAGCGGGCAGAATTATGCCATGTATGTATGTATGTATGTATGTATGTATGTATGTATGTATCGAGTGTCGCATGATTTTCCGCCCCTGTCAAGCGTTATTTTGCCGTAAGTATATAATAACTTGATTCAATCATAACAGATAGCTTGGTAAAATGCAACAGGAAGCGAATCGTTCTTAGGAATATTGAACAAATATTTCTATAGCCCTTTATAAGAATATATGCTATAATCTAAACATCTTTTTAACCTCAAATCTTGTATGAACGGAGAAAAGCAAATGGATGAATCACAAAAGCTTCAAAAGCGCAATCTTATAATGTTCCCGTTGGGCACAATAGGAAGAGACATGATATATAATCTCTTCACGAACTTCATTCTGACTTACATTCTATTTACCCGTAAGCTTGATGCAGCGCAGCTTGCCGCAATAACTGCAATTATAGTCGGCGCGCGTGTATTTGATGCCCTGAACGACCCGATAATGGGCAACATTATCGAGCGCACAAGAACCAAATGGGGCAAATTCAAGCCTTGGCTCGTAATCGGCATTTTATCGACCTCTGTTGTTGTGTATCTCGCTTTCAACACCAATCTGCAGGGTTGGAGCTTTATCTGGTTTTTCGGCGTGATATACTTCATGTACAGCATCACATTCACCATGCACGATATATCATACTGGGGTATGATACCTTCGCTCGGCTCCGATGCACACGCGAGAGACCAGTTTTCTTCACTTGCCACGCTTTTTGCAGGTCTGGGCGGCGCAATCGCCGGTTTCCTGATTCCACGTTTTACTACCGGCAGCGGCACACTCGGAGGTTCCGCCAGCTTCGCTTACGGACGTATTGCGCTTGTCATATGCATACTTGCCCCGCTTTTCCTCTGCTTTACAATATTCGGTGTACGTGAAAATCGCGAATACAGCAACGAAAAGGTTCCGCCTGTCAGTTTTAAAAAAATCGCCACCACCATCGGCGACAACGACCAGCTCTTGTGGATTGCACTTGTGTTTCTCATACAGCAAATCGGCAACGGCATAGTTTCCGGCGGTCTCGGCTCCACTTTCATTTATTTTGATCTGGGCTATCAGGGCGGCTATTATTCAAACTTCTCGACCTTCGGCCTGGCTGCATCCGCAATACTGATGGCTGTGTATCCGATGCTCTCCAAGAAGGTCAACAGGAAGCCTCTTATGGGGTCCATGACCGTCGTTTCCGCAATCGGTTATCTGCTCATGCTGATCATAGGCATCGCCATGCCGTCGACAAACGCAAATCTCAAATGCTGGCTGTTTACCGGCGGATACATGCTTGCAAACTTCGGGCAGTACAGCTTCTATCTTATCATGATGATCTCAATCTTCAACACTGTGGAATACAACGAGCTCAAGCACGGCGAGCGCGACGAGGCCATTATAACATCACTCCGCCCGTTTCTCACGAAGCTCGCCTCCGCACTGACCGCTGTTATAACTTATGTCTGCTATATAGTCTTCGGCGTGCTGAGTTACACTAACAAGATATCGGAGTACGAGCAGCTGACATCAATGGGTGAAATGACAGAGACCGACAAGCTTTCAGCCATAGGCAATGTAATCGGCAACGTACAGTCCGGGCAGCGCCTTGGGCTGCTGATATGCATAACCGTTATGCCGTTTATCTTCATGTTTGTTTCATATGTTCTCTATAAGAAGCACTATAAGCTCGACGAGGACGAGTACAATCGCATATGCGCAGAGCTTGATGCGCGCAAGTCTGCAAACGCATGAGTATAACATGTCTGGCACTTAAGCTTGCCGCGCCCCTGCCGCGTCTCGAAAAAATGCAGCGCTTTCTGTTTATTGGGCCGCATCCGGATGATATAGAAATCGGCGCAGGCGCCACGGCTGCAAAACTTGCGGCTAATGGGAAGGACATATGTTTTCTGATTTGTATTGACGGGCGCTACGGTGATGCAAACGCGCCTGTCGGAATCACTCCGGAGGCTCTCGCCGAGCTTCGCAAAAAAGAAGCAGTCAATTCGGCATCTGCACTCGGTGTGCGTGATGTGCGTTTTCTCGGTCTGACAGACGGCGGCTTCTATGACAGTGCAGATCTTATGCGTGGGATTATGCGCGTTATCGGCGAATTTAAGCCTGATGCGATATTTGCTCCTGATCCGTGTGTGAGCAGTGAATGCCATATTGACCATATAAATGTCGGAGAAGCGGCGCGCCGTGCGGCTTATCTCGCACCTTACAAAGCAATCATGGACGGATACGGTGCAGATAGTGCCCCTGTCAAGGCCATTGCATACTACATGACAGCAAAGGCAAATCAATTTATAAAAACCAC
>CAVAPH010000200.1:0-2500 GCA_963590455.1 bacterium
CGTAAGGCCAACGCCTTACGGTCTTGTTCTATCTACGGTTCAGATGCACCTCCCCACTTTCCATAACAATTAAAGGCTCTGTGTCAATAGTTGGGGTAGAGCAAAAATAAAGAAAACCGAAGTTTTGAGAGAGAGTGAGGCGTGCCTCACTCTCTTCTATTCTCAAAAATGATGGGGACAGGCAATTCGTTTCACGTTGTCTGTCCCCACCGTTTATTTGGGTCTTATTTAATTTTTATATAAATTATATAGCGTATTTATCTTATCGTACAACAAAGTTGACTGATGTATCGCCCTGTTCGTCAACGCCGAACTCGTAGTCTTTGCCGGGGAGAATTGCATTTACCGCAATACCGACAAGTGATGCAACTGCGAGGCCGGAGAGAGAGACAATGCCGATCTGGATGCTGCCGACGGAGTAGTTGATACCGATTGCAAGGACAAGGATAAGGGCTGCAACGATGACATTGCGGCTGTTGGTGAAGTCGACCTTGTTCTCAACTACATTGCGAACACCGACTGCGGAAATCATACCGTAAAGAATAAGGGAGATGCCGCCGATTGTGGCCGATGGCATTGCAGTGATGAGCGCTGCAAACTTCGGGCAGAATGAAAAGATTATCGCAAATACTGCGGCGATACGGATTACGCGAGGGTCGAAAACCTTGCTGAGGGCAAGAACACCTGTGTTTTCGCCGTATGTGGTGTTTGCAGGTGCGCCAAAGAGAGCCGCGAGCGTTGTTGCAAGGCCATCACCCAGGAGAGTGCGATGCAGACCGGGGTCAACAACATAGTTCTTGCCAACCGTGGAAGATATAGCGCAGATATCACCGATATGCTCGACCATTGTAGCAAGAGACAGCGGAACAATAGTAATGACAGCACTTATGAGCATGCCTGTGTCAACTTCCATGTTGAAGAGATGGAACACTGTTCTGTCCCAGTTGATGGGCAATCCGAGCCAATCAGCTGCTGCAACGGTCTCAACGACATTTGCACGCGATGCGGGATCTACTACCATGGATATAAGGTACGAGCCAATGACGCCGATCAGTATGGGAACGATTTTAGCCATTCCCTTGCCCCAGATGTTGAAGAAAATGACTATGATAATTGCAGCAACTGCTACAAGCCAGTTTGCATTGCAGTTAGTGATTGCAGAAGATGACAGGGTCAGCCCGATGCAGATGATGATAGGGCCGGTTACTATCGGTGGGAAGAACTTCATGACCTTCTTTACGCCAAAGGCTTTGAACAATGCCGACAGAATAACATACATAAGTCCGGCACAAGCGACACCGAAGCATGCATAAATGAGGAGGTCGTTATTGTAAATTGCATTTCCGGATGCATCAACACCGACTTGACGGATTGCGTTGTAGCCGCCGATGAACGCGAAAGACGAGCCGAGGAATGCCGGAACCTTGCGCTTGGTGAGCAGATGGAACAGCAATGTACCGAGTCCTGCGAACAGCAACGTCGTAGCAATGTCAAGTCCTGTAAGAATCGGGACGAGAACAGTCGCGCCGAACATTGCGAACATGTGCTGAAGTCCGAGAATCAGCATTTTTGGCTTGCCAAGGGTGCGTGCATCATACACGGGTCCATTAATCACGGTTTTTTCCTTCATTAGTGATTGTACCTCTCTTTGTGTGTTATTGATTTATATTAAGGGTATTTGCTGACTTATTGATCGGTATCCATAAGATATACGCCGGTTTCTCCGTCAAACTCGGGAAGACGAACTTCTATGAGCTCGGCTCTAGATGTGGGAACATTTTTTCCAACGAAATCAGCTCTTATGGGTAATTCGCGGTGTCCGCGGTCAACCAAAACCGCAAACTGGATACTGCGCGGCCGTCCGGCTGTGAACACGGCTTCAATTGCGGCACGTGCCGTACGACCGGTATAAAGAACATCATCGACAAGAACTACAATTTTATCATTGACATCCGTGCCGATTTCAGCCTTTGCAATGACCGGCTGCTCGCTCTCATGACTTAAATCATCGCGATAAAATCGTATGTCCACGTTTCCGCACGGAACCTCGATATTTTCTATTTTCTTTATGTTATCTCGGATGCGTTCCGATATCGGTACTCCCCTTCTGCGGATACCGACAAGTACAACATCGTCCACGCCTTTATTTTTTTCGGTTATTTCGTGGGATATTCTCATGAGCGCGCGGCTCATCGCCGCATCATCCATAAGTTTTGCCTTGAGCTTCACACTATCACCCCGAACAGAAAGAAAATCGCCCTGCCGTAATCCGGCAAGACGCACAAAAGATGGCTCTATTCTTATAGAGCAACACAGTATCTGCGATTTTGCCGGCCTCTCGGAACCAACTTAAAAATCTTATCTTGAAGATTATACTTTCACATTCACAGTTTTGCAACAATTTTATCGCTATTTCAATTTTTTTGGTCAATATAACAAACCCCGAGAGCTTTTCTCCCGGGGTTATAATCATTTTGCTACATCGTAAACATCTTCACGG
>CAVAPH010000201.1:0-2421 GCA_963590455.1 bacterium
CCATTTTGCGCTGAAGCTCAAGGAGAAAAGCGCGAACTGCGGGCAGTGCCGCCACATCTGATGCGCAGATGGATATCTCCGGGCGGCGTATCTCTTTGGAGACGTCCGTGCCGTTAAGATACATCCGCTGCTCCCCTTCCGCACTGTATTTCATCTCTATATTCAGTTCCGGCAAGATTGCGGCAACTGCTGCCTCGTCGCGTCTGTCAAGCTTATTATTAAAAGCTGCAAGCCCGACGGTTCTGTATATTGCACCGGTGTCAACGTATATAAAACCATAGTCCGATGCGGCGGCACGTGCAATCGTACTTTTTCCGGCGCCGCTCGGCCCGTCTATTGCTATTGCATAATGTCCGTTCATGATCTCATCCTCCATTACACCGAGCTGCCGGCAACGTAGCCCGTAGACCAGGCTATTTGAAGATTAAAGCCGCCGGTGTATCCATCCACATCCAGCACTTCTCCGGCAAAATACAGACCGGATATGAGCTTTGATTCCATCGTACGCGGGTCAATCTCCTTCGTACACACGCCACCTGATGTGACTATTGCCTCGTCTATCGGTCGTGTACCGCTGACGTCAACCGGGAACGCCTTGAGCAGATGCAGCAGACGCATACGCTGCTCACGTGTGATGCTGTTCACCTTCAGGTCCTCCGGAATCTCGGAGAGCTTAATAAGCGTGGGTATCATAGTGTAGCCTTCAAGGTCACACAGGGCGTTTTTGAACTCTCTGTTTGCGTACTTTTCGAAATCGCGGAGTATTCTCAAATCGAGCTTTTTCTCGTCAAGCGCTGGCTTGAGATCTATCTCAAGTCTGTACTGCTTCTCGCCTAAGTGACGGATATGAGCACTTGCAGAGAGCACCAGAGGGCCTGAAACGCCAAAATGCGTGAAAAGCATTTCGCCCTGCTCTTTAAATATCAGCTTGTTGTCCTCAAATACTGAGAGAGCAACGTTTTTAAGAGAGAAGCCCTGCATTTCAGCGCAGTAGGCATCAGGACTTTCAAGCGGAACAAGTGAGGGGCGCTGCGGTGTAACAGTATGACCGGCGGCACGTGCGAAGGCATAACCATCACCGGTAGAACCTGTAAGCGGATAAGAAAGGCCACCGGTGCATACGGCTGCAGCGCGGCAGGCAATCAGCCCGTCTTCTGTCTCTACGCCCTCAACGGCGCCGTTAGGGAAATGTATTCTCTTGGCGTGCGTATGTATAATTCTGACGCCTTCCCTCTCGCAAAGCCTTGTGAGCGTCCCTGCAACATCATTGGCATTATCGGAGACAGGAAAAACTCTGTTTCCGCGCTCTGTCTTTACAGGCATACCGTGCTCTTCAAAGAACGCCATGGTATCAGACGGTGAAAAGCGGTTCAATGCGCTGTATAAAAATCTGCCGTCACCGGGAATATTGCGCATGAACTCCTTCACGTCGCAATTATTTGTCAGATTGCAGCGGCCTTTTCCGGTAATTCGCACCTTGCGGCCGAGCTGGCGGTTCGGCTCAAGTATTATCGTGTCCACGCCTCTTGAGGCGGCCGTATAAGCACACATCATGCCGGCAGCACCGCCGCCGATCACTATAAGTTCAGTTCTGTCACAAATCATATCTTTGTCTCCGTGGTTTACATAATACTCGCAATTTCTTCATCAGTCAATTTTCTCCACTTGCCGGGTTTCAAATCGCCCAATTCAAGCGGGCCCTCGCTTATACGCATGAGGCGCGTTACTTTAAGACCGCAGCAGGCACACATTTTGCGCACCTGTCTGTTGCGTCCCTCTCCGATGCTTATCAGCAGCACTGCGCCGCCCGGAAAAAGCGACTCAAACTCCACGGACTCAGCCTGAACTATACAGCCGTCAATTTCAAGCTCACCGCGCAGATATTCTGTCGCTTCGCCGACGTCCTCGCCCTGCACCCATGTGCGATAGGTCTTAGTTATATTATGTGAAGGATGCATGAGCTTATTTGCAAAATCACCGTCGTTTGTCATTATCAGCAGGCCCTCTGAGTACATATCCAGACGGCCCACGGGATATACGCGCTGCGGGATTTTCACAAGCTCTGTCACGTCATGGCGTCCCTTTTCATCACTCATTGTAGTGACATAGCCCTTTGGCTTATTGAGCATTACATATATTTTTTCAACGACCGACGGCAGTTTTTTGCCGTCAAGCAGGATTATATCCGAATTCATTTCCGCCTTGTCACCAAGCATGGCTTTTTTCCCGTTGACGGTAACACGCCCTGCCGAGATACATTCCTCTGCTGCCCTTCTCGACATCAAGCCTGAGGCGGATATTATTTTTTGCAGACGTTCTGCCATTATTGCCGACCCCTATTTTATTATAAACTAATAATATGCACCGCCCTTAATATCGGGGCAGTGCGTATTATTACAAAATGCAGATTTGTTATTTCTT
>CAVAPH010000202.1:0-2415 GCA_963590455.1 bacterium
CCAGCCGCTCCAAAAAGCTCAGAGACTTTTTGAATTGAAAAATCAAAACATCAACTTTCGTGGTTGAGTGCAGACGAAAATATTTATATATATCAAGAAATCCGGGAAGATCCGCGTGTTGCTGCGGATCTTCCCGGATTATTGCTGTATGCTTTTATAAAAGAGCTATATTATTATATAATATTTACGCCTCGCCCCAAAGATCTAAGAGGCCATTTGCCACAAAGTGGTCAGAATGCATTTTCATTGAAGCCGGCATACCTGCCATGTAAAATGCACTGTTGTGTGCACCATCACGCAGCTCCCAGTACACATTTGCACCGAGCTCTTCAAGATATTCACCGATTTCCTTAGTTGCGTCAGGAGAGACCATCTGATCCTGATTGCCGCAGTCAAGATAGAAATCGAGAGTAGGCAGAACATCTTCGGGAATTTCCTGAATGTATTTCTCTACACCCTCAACGGCACCCATGTGCGATGCAAAGGATGTATAAAGCTCAGTGTGCGCAACGCCGACTTTAAATACACCGCCGCCGCCCATGGATATTCCGCTCATACCGCGAAATTCCTTCTCGGCAATTGTGCGATAATTGCTGTCAATCTGACCTAAGATGTCTATGTATATATGCTTGGCCCAGGGACCTGCGCTGTCTGATACACCGTCTGGCGCGTCTGTATCCTCATAGAAACTGCTTTTACCTGAATTCGGCATAACTACTATCATTTCCTGTATTTCGCCGCTGTCAATCAGGTCATTCATGAAATCTTCTATTCCGTCAACATTCACGAAAGAATCACCCGTGGAGTTAATACCATGCAGGAGATATACAACCGGGTAGGATTTGTCAACATCTTCGTAATAAGAGGGCGGCAGATAGATGCTGTACTGCAGCTCTTTGCCATCCATTTCCTCGAGCGTAGAGGTGTAACTAACACTGTAGCAGTGGCTGTGATTGCCGACTTCCAGAACACCGTCGTCAGTAGTGCTCAAGTATTGCAAATATTCCGGATCGTTGAGAATGACTACAGTCTCGCCGTCTTTTGTTCCCTGAATTGTTCTGGATGCGAAATAAACCGTCGAGTCGTTGTACGTGTATACGCCGCCGTTTTCATCGGTTACCGAAATATCGTCATATGCGTCAAATATTGCCTGCATCTCAGCAAGCTTTTCATCCTTGTCCAACTCGTTTTCAACGAAATCGTCAGACAAGGTTGCTGCATATGCATCCAGATCTTCATCTTCAATAGCTGCAATCTGGGCATTAACAACCTCTTCGAAAGAAGACGGGTCATCTACCGGGTCAACGGGGAGCCCCTTTAATTGATTGACACACTCACGAGTAGCAACTAAAGCCATTGTGCGGTCATAAAAGCCGCCGAAGGAATTGTTGTTATAAATGCGAATGCAAAGTTCATTTGCGCCCTCGTGCAGCAGTGAGGAATCTATCGTGTATTCGCGACTTACTTCCCAGTACGACTTTTCAAATCTGAATTCACCTTCAGCGTCAAAGCCGCCGGCTTCCGGAACATTTTCCGCAGGGGCGGATTCACCGTCACTCGTAATAAAGCCGCTCTGTGCAACAGGCGTTCCGTTTATATAGACAACATCCAAATCGTCAATTACACCGAGAAGAAGCGTGACAGAATCATCGGATGCGAAGTCTGCAGGGAGCTCGATGGTTTTGCAGAACCAGGCCTCACTCCATTTGGGGAATAGCTCGTTATCGGTCAGTGTGTCTCGGACATCGTCGTTAGTACCGTTTCTGTACATCTGGAGCAGTCCGCCGGTTGAATAATCAGCTGCAGGGCAGGAAACGGTTTCCCACTGGGAATAAGTTTCCTCGGTAGGAAGTGTGGCGCTGCTTAAGTCCTCCCAGGTTACGGCGCATCCGCCGTAATTAAAGTACTGATACATGTTTTCGTACTTGCGATATACTTTGAAATGCCAGTCACCCTGCAAATCAATGTATTCGTCTGAAGACGCCTGCCCGTCAGCGGACTCAGCGGCCTCAGAAGTGTCGGCGCTTGCAACGGAGTTACTCGCTGTTATCCCGGGGAATGCAAGCAGAAATGCTAAGAGAAATGCCAGTGTCATGATAAATTTTTTGCGCATGTTTATGCCTCCTTCTAAATTTTGCTAATAATGTTTAATTAATTGAATTAATTAAATAATAACATAGATTTTGATCTTGTCAACAAGAAGATACTGAAAAAATGATGGAAATTTAGGGAAGAGGGCTTGAAACGAGGCAATTTAAGCATATAAAATTCAGCCTTGTAAAAGCTTGCGCTTAAATCATTGGTGCACGAAAAATACGGAAATCCGGTGAAATCCTGCTGCCGCATGTGACATCAAGCTATATTCAGCCACAAAAGAGTATTTAAAGCACACAATGCGCCCATTAATCGGGCGCA
>CAVAPH010000203.1:0-2322 GCA_963590455.1 bacterium
TTGCCCGCTTTCGGCACTTTTTTAGATATTTCTTATTTGTTCAGCAGGCATTAAAGTATATATTCTGCCAGATACTTGACTGTAAATATTTCTTAGATTATAATTATTACAGTCATAAAATGCCTATAGAATTTTACATAAGTGCTTATTACCAAGCAAATGTGAGGTGCATAAAATCTATGAAAAAACATCGACTTAGAAATTTTATATTAAGTTTGCTTTTTGCCATATTATTGGCTTGCTTTACGTACCTGGTTTTTACGTTTGCTCTATTTGAAGTAACTATTACAATTCTAGCAGTTGCCTTCCTAACGGGAATTTTGGGTGCTCTTATTCTCCTTAAATTTTGCCCGAATTTAGCTAAAAAACTTGTTACCATAACAGCAATACTGTGTGCTGCTTCATTTGTTATGTTCGTCTCTATAAAGTTGTTTTCTGCGTCCGTCGTATATAAATCTGAGGACGGAGGTAAAGAAACTCTCTTCTCAGACAAAAAGGTGCTTATTGTCGTTCCACATCAGGATGATGAGCTAAATCTCATGAGCGGAGCAATAGAGGAATACATAAATTACGGCAGCGAAGTATACGTAATGTACGCCACTAACGGCGATTACAATGTAACATGTGAGCAAAGATTGAATGAGGCAATAGATGCCCTTGAGTGTGTCGGCGTTGATGAGGAGCATATTATTTTCCTCGGCTATGGTGATGGTTCCTATGATGAAAATGGCAAGCATCTATACAATAGCGACGGAGTTGCCTCAGGCTCACGAGGTGATCAGAAGACTTTTGCGCTTGATGATCACCCAGCGTTTCGTGAGGGCCGAGACTATACCCGAGACAACATACGCGAGGATCTACGTGACGCTGTGCTTGAACTCAAGCCTGATGTAATATACGCAGTAGATTGCGATGCTCACCCTGATCACAAGATGACTGCGCTCACATTTGACAGGGCAATGGGAGAAATACTCCGAAATGACACCGAATACAGGCCACTTGTATACAAGGGATTTGCATACTCCACTGCTTATAATGCTGTACCTGACTTCTATAATCTCAATATACTCTCTACACAGGAACCGAAAGACGGACTTTCTTCGCTCGCTCCCCAAATTTATGATTGGGACAGTCGCTTCAGACTGCCTGTAGATTCGGCCTCACTTTCAAGATCAGTGTATTCCAGCAGAATTTATTCTTCTGCACGGCAACACGCTTCGCAGGATGAGGATGAGCGTTGCACGAAAGTTATAAACGGCGACAAAGTTTTCTGGCAGCGCGAAACAGAATCTATTCTTTATAGTGCCGAGGTAAGCGCCTCATCCGGTGATGCCTCTCTAGTGCGTGACTTTGTCCTTGCAGACTCGTCGGATGTCCGCGATAAAGCGAACAATCTAACCGGCGTCTGGCTTCCCCATGATGACGACAGTGAACGCAGTTTGACGGTTAAATTTGCTGAGGAGCAGAATATAGACAGAATTAAGCTCTATGATAACCCCGCGGCAGACAGCAACGTTCTAAATGCTGTACTGACGTTTGATGACGGAATGACCGTAGATACAGGTGCGTTAGATCCTATGGGCGCAGAAACAGAAATCGAGGTCAATAAGGCAGGGGTCACAAGTTTCACGCTGACTCTCACGGATACAGAAGGCGAGCACCCGGGGCTGACGGAAATTGAGGCTTATTCCGAGCCGTTCACTCCGCAGGTGAGCTTTATAAAGCTGATGAATTCCAACAGTGATTTTGTGTATGATTATTTCATCGATGCAAGCGGTGTAGAGAGCTTCTCGCTTTATTCCTACGGCTGCAGCAGCGATCCTGCGTGCTACGAAATAAGCTGCAATGGTGAAGGCTGCAGTGCCGTAATTAATGGTGACGTGATCACCGTCACGTGTCCGAGTGGCAAGAACTGCGAGCTGACCGTTTCTGACGGCACACACTCCGACACAGTATTTTTGCGCAACAAGGATCGTACCCTGACAGAGTATTTTATCAAACTAGAATCTGGATCTCAGACATTTAAAGATTTTGTGCGTCAAGCTCAAGAATATATCAGCGATCTCAAACTTATTTTGCGCAATGGTTATAATATCAAATTATATGAATTGCAAAGCTGGTTGGCGCAATACGGAATTTACATTCCAGATTCATTTTACCTTTAAGCTGTTGTGGCTTATAGCAAATACCAGAGATACTTGAAATCTGCAAAACATAAGCCTTGGCATTGCTCAAATAAAAAGCAGTGCCGAGGCTTATTTTCATCCTCACCCTCTCGCAAATCCTTCGGCGAGCTTGATGAGGCTCATTATGTCGTTCATT
>CAVAPH010000204.1:0-2318 GCA_963590455.1 bacterium
GCTCCTGCTCACCTTCTGCCCCGTGCTCATCACGATCGTCCCCGATCTGATCTACAGCGCAGCATAATTTATCCGGCATACAAACTACAAGACGGCCTTCGGATTAGCTCCGGGGGCCGTCTTTTTGCGCGTACCGTAAAAACGTGCAGCATGGACTTTACTGCTGTATTTTGCTCGAAATTTGTGCTTTTAATCACAAATTTTTGCAATATACGAGTGCTTGTCTTGACATGTCAAAAAGTCGACAATAAAATATTATAGTGAAATTAAGCCAAAGGAGAGGTTAAAATGGAACGAAAATATCCGAATCTCAGCAAACCGATACGTATAGGCAATGTGTGGTTCCGCAACCGCATGTTTTCTACTCCTATGGGCGGCACTGACATTGAAAACGACGGCTGCATAGGTCCTAAGTCAAAAGCATTTTATGAATACAGAGCAAAGGGCGGCGCAGCAGCAGTAACCGTAAGTGAGCTGATGGTGCACCCTGCTACCGACGGCAGCCATGCATACCATCTTGACGAGAAAATACTCAACTCCATCGCCAAGGCAACATATACATCCGACGCAATACGCCGCCACGGCGCTATTCCGAGCATAGAGCTCAGCCATTCCGGTATGTACGCCGGAACATATATGACCGACAAGACCAAGTCTCACGGTCTCGCCCAGTGGAGTGCAGATGACGGCGTACGTCCTGACGGTGTTCCCTACAAGGCATTGACAAAGGAAATGATACATGAGATCGTCGAAGCGTACGGTCACGCAGCAGGTCTGTGCAAGCGTGCCGGCTTTGAAATGATAATGGTTCACGCCGCACACGGCTGGCTGCTCAATCAGTTCCTCTCCCCCATGTTCAATCACCGCACCGACGAATACGGCGGAAGCACAGAGAACCGCTGCCGCCTGACAATCGAAGTGCTGCAGGCTGTCCGCAAGGCAGTTGGCCCCGGCTTCCCGATTGAGCTGCGTCTTTCCGGCGCTGAGTTTGTTCCGGAAGGATATGATCTCGACGAGGGCATTAAGATTGCAAAGATACTTGAGCCGTACATTGATCTCCTCCATGTAACCGCAGGCACATACCAGCGCACATTCTCAATAACTCACCCGTCCATGTTTGAAGAGCACGGCCGCAACGTCTACCTCGCCGCAGAGATCAAGAAGCACGTCTCCATCCCCGTGGCAACCATCGGCGGTCTGTCCGATCCTGCACAGATGGAAGAAATCATTGCATCCGGCAAGGCGGATATAGTGTACATGGGCCGTCAGCTGCTTGCTGATCCCTTCCTCCCGCAGAAGGTCATGGAGGGCCGCGACGATGAGATCGTACATTGCATGCGCTGCTTCGTCTGCATGTCTGAGCGTGCAGCAACCGGCACTCGCCGCTGCGCAATAAATCCCGTCATAGGCCGTGAAGACGAGGGTATGGAGATCACTCCCGCACCCGTAAAGAAGAGCGTTCTCATCGCAGGCGGCGGCCCCGGCGGACTTTACGCCGCATATACCGCAGCAAAGCGCGGCCACAACGTGCTGCTGTGCGAGAAGGAAGACCGCGTAGGCGGTATACTCAAGAGTGAAGAGGTTCTGCCCTTCAAGCAGGAGATGTACATGCTGGGCGAATCCTACCGCAAGCTTGCTGAACGCGCCGGTGCAAAGATTATAACCGGTCAGGCAGTTACAAAGGAATTCGTTGAAGAGTACAAGCCCGATGCCCTTATTATTGCGGTCGGTTCAAGCCCGCTGCGTCCCAACATTCCGGGTCTTGACGGCGAGAACGTCATTCTGGTTAACGATCAGTATAAGCACGAGAAGCCGGTTGCCGATTCCGTCGTAGTCTTCGGCGGCGGTATTTCCGGCGTTGAGTGCGCCATCCATATGGGTATGGAGGGCAAGAAGGTTCATCTCGTAGAGATGCGCGATGACGTTGCTCTTGACTCCGTTATACGTCAGCGCCCGATCCTCATGGAGAAGCTTTATAAGCTCTGCACCGTGCACACAGGTTACAAGGGGCTTGAAGTCACAAAAGAAGGCATCTGGTGCGAAACCAAGGAAGGCGAGCGCGTGCTCGTTCCGGGCGAGACCGTTATCTGCGCTCTCGGCCAGCGCTCTAACACCAAGATCGTGGAAGAGCTCTACGACACTGCTCCCTTCGTGCGCGTAATAGGCGATGCCTGTGCCGTCGGCACCATCACCAAGGCGACCTACCAGGGCTACCACGCCGCACTTGATATTTGATATCTGATATAACAGCGCCCTATGCAAACCACAAGACGGCCTTCGGATTAGCTCCGGGGGCCGTCTTTTTTTCGTGATTATTA
>CAVAPH010000205.1:0-2318 GCA_963590455.1 bacterium
TAGAACACCGTGAGCAGGCCGGGGCCGGTGTGCGCACCGATAACAACGCCGAGAGATGTTATGGTTATATTGCCGGCATCGGGAAATGCGCTCTTTATATCATTGCGGAGTATCTCTGCATCCGGCACACAGTCAGCCTGCAGAATATGGAACTCAAGGCCTGCCGTATCGGTGCCGTCAAGGTCACGCTTCACGCCGTCGACCAGCTCCTTTATGGCTGCCTTACGGCCGCGAACCTTCTTTGCAACCTCCAGTGTGCCCTTATCCGGGACATACAGCACCGGCTTTATGGAGAGCATGCCGCCCACAAGTGCCGCAGCGTTTGACACGCGTCCGCCCGCCTTGAGATACTTGAGGTCATCAACCGTGAAGCGGTGCGCAATCTTGAGCTTGTTGGCCTCGCCCCAGGCGATAACCTCATCAAAGCTTGCACCCTTCTCCATTAGTCCGACCATTCTCTCAACGAGCAGGCCGAGGCCTCCGGAGATGCACAGAGTGTCCATAACGTAAAGCTTACGATCAGGATATTCCTCTGCGACCATCTTTTCGGCAATCTTCGCCTTCTCATACGAGACGGACATTTTCTGAGACATATCGAGGAAAATAACGTCTTTGCCTGTTTCGAGCAGAGATTTGAAGAAATCGTAATATGCGAACTCATTGATCATCGAGGTCTTGAGCAGATCACCGTTGCGCATGCCTTTGTAGACAGCGGCGCGGCTCTCCTCCCGGCAGTCATCTTCAAAAAGCTCTTCACCGACAGTGTAAGAGTAGCTTATAAACGGAATATTATGCTCGTCCAGCCAGGTGCGCGGAAGATCTGAGGTGGACGAAGTGGCAATAACATAGTTTTGCATAAAAGCCTCCCAAAAAATATTATTGCGGCTGCTGATTATCCAGTCGCAATAATACTACAATAATTTCAAATAATTTTCAACTATTTCTCAAGAATTATTTATCTTGGAGTAGCACGTGCTGAGAGAAGCGCGCCTTGATCTCATCCTGTTTGCCGCAGCACATTCTCCCCTCAGGGCAAAAGCCTTTCACGAAGCAGGACGGTCCCATTGCGTCAAAGAGCTCAGGATAGCTCTCACGCAGCAGCGCGAGCATGCCGGTGGCGATTTTTCTTATCTCCCACTGGGCGCGGTTGCAGCTTCTAAGCTGAATAAAGAGCAGCAGCTCGCGTGCGTTCATTGAGAGTATTATATCTGTGAGCATACCGCTGATTGCATAATAGCAGCGGTATTTTTCAAAATGCGGCTGGCCCTTGAGTGCAGTGAGCTTTTCAAATGCGCCGCTCACGGCCTTCATAAATATCTCCTCAGCTGCCGGGTCTGCATGTACGGAGTCCGGCACTATTACGCGGGACATGTCTATGCTGCCGACGTCCGGGATTATGACGGACTGCATACGGTGGCGGACGATGTGGGTTATACACGGCAGAGACACGTCTTTTACCGAAAACGCGTAGTTGAGCATTTCAAGCTCTCTCGGTCTCGGTGAGGCGAGGAGTTGCGCAAGGCCGTCTATATCGGCACCGGAGACCGATGCAGCAGCTTCAATGAGGAGCTTTGGATTCTGCGGTGAAGAGAGCAGCTGTGCCGTACCTGCGTCTCCTGCCGGTACAAACGACGGCCCGGAGATTTTAGGTGACAGGTTCGGACTTGTCTGGGCTGCAAACTGTTTTTCAAGCGATGCGAGATGTTTATCAAAGCTCGGGAAGAGCGCAAGCAGCTGCTCCTCCAGCTGCGCGGCAATATCCTGAAGCTCCGGCATATTGCGGCCGCGGCCGCATTTCATGTCTGCTATCATACGCACAAGCTCGCGCGCGTTCATTGTGCAGTAAAAGTTGCTGTAGAACGAATACGGCAGGAGAAAGCGTGCATCCTCCATGGGGATTCCGCGCTCTGTCAGACGGCTGTATGCCTCAAAGAGCGGCTGCATATAATTATTATATGCCTCAAGCTCTGCCCCGCTCAGCTCCTGCGGGACATAAAAGCCCAGCGCGCTGAAATCAACATAGCGGCGCGACTTCACAGTAAACGACGCGAGACGATGTTCTATAAAAAACTCCTCAACGCAGACCGTAACGTCCTTGAGTGCGAGAGAGAAAACTGCGTGCTCTATCACCGAGCTGTGACCGGAGTTGAGCACCTTGCCGATAAGCTTGCGGTCTGCCTCATGGTCCGGCTCGCCGTCAAACAGTTCAAACGCATTTCCCTTTGTTGTCGAGATCTTTGCCGCGCCGGCGCACACTCTCTCACCGTAGAGATTATAGCTGACTATTCTCGCATTTTTATATTCCATTTGACTGCCTC
>CAVAPH010000206.1:0-2277 GCA_963590455.1 bacterium
CGCACCGAAATTCAAGGAAGTTATTATCGGCCATGCAGAGGTCAGAGAGACATATAAGGTCTCCAAGGTCGGCACTGTCTGCGGCTGCTACTGCACGGACGGCAAGATCCAGCGCGGCTGCCAGGTGCGTGTCCTGCGCGATAATATAGTCATACACGAGGGTGAGCTCGCTTCTCTCCGCCGCTTTAAGGACGATGTCAAGGAAGTTGCTTCCGGCTACGAATGCGGTATGCAGGTAGAGAAGTTCAACGACATCAAGGTCGGCGACGTTATTGAGTGCTTCGTGATGGAGCAGATTAAGCAGTAAAGCAAATAGCTAAACTTTCAGGTGCTTTGGCAGCAAAGCACCTGAAACTGCATTGACGCAAAATACTTACGGAGGATTATTATGGCATCAAATAAGCTTGCAAGAACAAATGATGATATACAGTTTCATATTTCCCATCTCCTGCGTGAGGTCAAAGATCCGCGCGTTCAGCAGGGCATGATAAGCGTGACGCGTGTTGAGACGACCGGAGATCTCCGCTACTCTAAAATATGGCTGTCCGTAATGGGAATGCAGGACGAGAAGGAGTTCAAACGCGGCCTGAAGTCGGCTTCCGGCTGGCTGCGCCGAGAGCTCGGAAACTCCATGAATCTGCGCTATACGCCGGAGCTTGTGTTTGAGATTGACCACAGCATCGAGTACGGCGCGCATATAAACGAGGTTATTAATTCACTCGATATCGGCAGCGGAGATTCCGAAGATTCAAAAGAGGAGTAAAGCGGGGGAGAATATGAACTATAAAGACTGTGCCGAGCTTCTGAAAAAGAACAACGGCTATCTTATATTGACACATCGAAACCCTGACGGAGATACTGTCGGCAGTGCCGCAGCGCTGTGCAGTGCGCTTCGCCGTGCCGGAAAAACGGCTTACCTTTATCAGAATCCTGATTTGAACGGAAAGCTGCTGGAATATGCTCAGCCGTATTTTATCTCTGCAGGAGTCCTGCCCGGATATCCCGAAGAGGATTTTAAGCCTGACTATGTTATCGCGACAGATGTGGCAACTGAGGGGATGCTCCCTAAGGGCTTTGAGGGAGCGGTGCAGCTTTGCGTTGACCATCACCCGTCTAATACGCACTATGCCGAAAACTGCTTTGTGAACGGTGAGCGTGCATCATGCGGCGAGATTATCCTTGAGATTATCAAAGCCCTGCGCGGAAATGTCACCAAGAATGAGGCTACGCTGCTATATATGGCGCTCTCCACGGATACGGGCTGCTTTAAGTACGCAAACACAAATTCACAGGCTTTCAGGGCAGCGGCTGAAATGCTGCGCTTCGGTGCTGATAATGCGGATATAAATTTTAAGTTCTTCCGCACAGCATCTCCCGCAAGAATTAAACTTGAGGGGCTTATATATTCATCTCTCAGCTATTATCGTGACGGGAAGATTACGGTTGCCGTCATTACAAATGAGATGATGGACGCTGCAGGTGCTACGGATGAGGATACGGACGACATTGCAAGCCTTGCAGGACGTGCAGAGGGCTGCCAGCTGAGCGTGACCATACGCGAGAAAAAAGACGGCGTCTGCCGCCTGTCCCTGCGCTCTACGGAGGCAGTCAACAGCTCGGAAATATGCGCGGTTTTTGGCGGCGGCGGTCATGCCATGGCGGCAGGCTGCTCCATTACCGGTACACCTGAAAAGGCGCGTGAGATGATACTCGACGTTATAGATGAGGTCTGGAAATGAACGGCATACTGCTCATCGACAAGCCTGAGGGCTGGACAAGCAGTGATGTTGTTGTAAAGCTCAAGGGTGTGCTGCACGAGCGCCGCATCGGCCATGCCGGGACATTAGATCCAATGGCAACAGGGCTGCTTACTGTTTTCGTTGGTAGGGCAACCAGAGCAGTTGAGTTTGCCGAGCAGCACTCCAAGCGCTACACGGCACATTTGCGCCTCGGAGTAGTAACGGACACTCAGGACATAACCGGAAATATAACAGAAACGCATGATGTTCACGTGAGCGATTCTGAGCTTGACGCAGTTCTTGGGCGCTTTACCGGCGAACAGCTGCAGATTCCGCCGATGTATTCTGCAATAAAAGTAAAGGGCAAAAGGCTCTATGATATCGCTCGCAGCGGCGGCGAGGTTGAGCGGAAGCCGCGCAGAATTACGGTTGATTTTATCAGACGTGTCGGGAAAGACTGCGACGATGCGGTTTTAGACATTGGCTGCTCCAAGGGCACTTATGTTCGCACGCTCTGCAATGATATCGGCGCTGCACT
>CAVAPH010000207.1:0-2273 GCA_963590455.1 bacterium
CTCAAATATTGGAGAGGAGAAGAAGCCGCGCACTTCCCCGTTCTTCTCTACATAACATACATAGTCCATCCACTCGGTCGAAAAATCTACCTCAATCAGGCCTTCTGCCTCTATCATGCAGATATCAGTAATCTCGTTCGGGTTGATATTGGCATAGTCGACGGCAATTCTTGTGATGCGGTTGTAAATGTTTTTCTTCATAAAAATAAAAATCCTCCGGGGTTAAATCAATACGTTTCGTTCAACGCATTGATTATCGTCCCGAAGTATAAGAAATCCATTAAACCGGCTTAGCTTATACACTATATCAGCAAAGGCGGAAAGATATCTTCATTTTTGGCGGCACATATGTTATACTTGACTTGATTTAACAAGAAGGAGGATTTCGGCGCTTCGTTTATGCGCCGGGAATTATTATGAGTAAAAGATTAGTCGCATATTTTTCGCCGACCGGGACCACTGCAGCAGTTGCAAAGGCGTTGGCAGAAGCAGCAGGCGCTGACATATTTGAGATAAAGCCTGCAGTTCCCTATAAGCCCGCCGATCTCGACTGGACGGACAAGCATGCACGCAGCACTATCGAAATGGCAGATGATTCGGCACGTCCTGCCATTGCGGAGAATATCGGAGATGTATCCGGCTACGATGTCATATTTGTAGGCTTTCCCATCTGGTGGTACGTCGCACCGAGAATAATTGATACTTTTCTTGAGAGCTGCGATCTCAGCGGCAAGACCGTTGTTCCCTTTGCCACTTCCGGTGGGAGCGGATTCGGCAAGACCAATTCAAAGCTTGCACCGAGCTGCAAGGGGTCAAAATTGACTGACGGTAAAATGTTTCGCCGTGCAGATAAGGCAGAGCTCGCCGCATGGGTAAGCTCACTCAACCTGTAATATCATGCTTGAAAAGTTAAAAAAACAGGACTTTGACAGTTTCTATAAGCTGTTGGATTTAAGTTTCCCTACGGACGAGCACAAGCCGTATTACGAACAAAAGCAGCTGCTTGACGATCCGCTCTATACCGTATACGTACAGTATTCACATGACGGAAGTCTTTCCGCCTGCCTTGCGGTGTGGGAGCTTGACACGCTGACCTTCATAGAGCACTTCGCAGTGGCGCCGCAGTTAAGAAACGGCGGACTCGGTGCAAGTCTGCTGCAGGAGCTTCAGGAGCGCAGCGGCAAAATGCTCTGCCTTGAGGTGGAGCTGCCCGAAAACGAGCTTGCCGAGCGCCGAATCGGTTTTTACAAAAGGAACGGTCTTTTTCTAAACGACTATCCCTACATAATGCCCCCGCTCTCCGCAGAGCAAAATCCCCTGCCGCTGAAAATCATGACATCCGGCAGACCGGTAAACGAGGAAGAATTCCGGCAAATAAAAACAGCGCTGTACGACCATGTGTATAAGCGTTGGCCGGAGGAGGAATGATATTATTAAAGCCATCCGCTCACGAAGGGCAGATGGCTTTAATGGCATGTTATGAGTTAATCGTCCAAGCCTATCCACATGGCAGGCCGGACGCAGACGTAAATATCGCTGACAAGATTGTCGTCGGCGTAGACAGTGCCATCCCAGAGCACAGTTGCAGCTGCATCCCTATAGTGGTAACCCGGCGTCCTCAGCCACCAACAGCATGCAGATACACCATCTATTTTATAGCTGTCCATCATATAGAAATCCGCACCATTTGCTACTGCGTGTGCAGTCGGTGCGCACATTTTTGCCTCATCCGACGTGAAATATTTATTGACTTCGTCTACGCTCAGCAGAAATACTTTGTCATTCGTGTCTTCACCAAGTTTAGTACCAGAGTTCGTATTCGTATATGCAACGAGGTTGGTTGTCTTGATTATTGCTTGCTCTGACTCGCTGAAGGCCTCATTGAAAAATGTTTCATTCAGCCATGAACGCAGGCTGCACGTATCCCACGTAACGCCCACCCATTCAGAGTTATACGGCTGGACATCAAGTGCGTATTTGCTGATTACAAAAAGATTGTTGTTATCTTTTTCAAGTACCTGCCACTCGATAGCTTCCTTACCGTTCGATGCATCATTATCCTGATCGTAAGAGCCAAATTCGATTATATCTCCTACAGATGCATTTTTAAATTCGCCATATGGCTCATTAGATGCTGCATCAAGCGCACAGCTGCTGGCAATACACGAAAAAGCAATTATAAAAGCGATTATTACGAGATGTATCTTCTTCATTCTTTTCTCCTTGTATTATAGAGTAGTAGTTTTTAGAGCCCTTCTTCAAGAGCTTGTGCT
>CAVAPH010000208.1:0-2199 GCA_963590455.1 bacterium
AATTTAATATTATATATAATACTATACTTTAATTTTACGGCTTCGTCCAGTGGCATCATGCCGGATTTTTTGACACAAAACAGCCCCGTATCAGGCAAATAAGTCCAAATACGGGGCCGTTTGGCTTGATTATGCTCTGCAAATTCTCACAGAAACAGCAGAAGAGCGCAGACGACTGCAATAACTGCGCCGGCTATGCTGACAACGGTGTAGATTTTTCTGGATTCGGGGTCTTCCTTTTCCTTTGAGAGATAGTAGATTCCGGCACCCAGAACCAGAACGCCGATGACCAGACCGATGATTTTAATAAGCATTATTTTTTCCTCCAGTTTAATAAAAATGCAGAATTAGTGATAACAAGGACGGAGCCGGCATTGTGTACCAGGGCGCCGACAACCGGGTCGAGCGTGCCTATGATAGCAAGCGTGATAGCGACAAAGTTCAGCGTCATGGAGAAGGTCATGTTGAGCTTGATCGTGCTCATCATGCGTTTGGACAGCGCCACCAGATGCGGCAGCTCCTTTACCTCGTCGTCCACCAGCGCGATATCCGCGGCATCCACAGCAATATCACTGCCGACACCGCCCATCGCTATGCCGACATCCGCCTTCTTGAGCGCCGGCGCATCGTTTATGCCGTCGCCTATCATGCATACGGGCTGCCCCTGCGCCTGATATTCGCCGATTGCGAGAAGCTTATCCTCCGGCAGGCAGTTCGCCCTGACGCTTGAAATGTGCAGTCCGGATGCAATGGCGTTGGCCGCGTTTTCATGGTCTCCGGTCAGAAGTACGGGCTGAACGCCGAGGTCTGAGAGAGAGGCTATCGTCTCTGCACTCTCTTTTCTGAGTGTGTCGGAGAGCGCGAGATATCCGGCAAATTTGCCGTCAATGGCAATATACGTGATCGTGCAGCCCTGATTGACATACTCCACGGCGTCCGCGGGCGGCTGCATGCCGATACCGTGCTCACTCAGAAGCTCGGGATTTCCGGCAAAAACGCGCTGCCCACCGACCGCTGCCGATACGCCTCGCCCGGGTATCATCTGAAAGTCAGTAACTTCAGAAAGCTCAGCACCCGCTTTCCTGCAGCAGGATACAATGGCCTTGCCCAGCGGGTGCTCTGAGAGCTGCTCTGCCGAGGCGGCAATGCGATAAAGCTCGTCACGGCTTATTTTATCATCTGACGAGGACACAGCGACGACCTCGGGCGTGCCGTAGGTAAGCGTACCGGTCTTGTCAAAGGCAATGATTTTCGCCTGCGCCATCCGCTCGAGCGCATCCCCCTCGCGCACCAGAAAGCCGTGCTTTGTTGCGTTGCCGATTGCCGCCATGATCGCCGTCGGGGTTGCCAGCACCAGCGCGCAGGGGCAAAACACGACGAGTATGGTCACGGCGCGGATGATCTGCCCGGTAATAATCCAGGTAAGCGCCGCCGCGCTCAACGCGATCACGACGATCCATGTAGCCCAGCGGTCCGCAAGCCCCACAATTTTTGCCTTGCCCGCATCTGCCGACTGCACCAGACGTATCATCCGCTGAATGGAGCTGTCCTCACCGACCTTTGTGGCCTCCATCTCAAAAGCGCCGAACTGATTGACGGTGCCGCTTGAAACCGTGTCGCCCGCCGCCTTGTCAACCGGCAGTGATTCACCTGTCATAACCGCCTGATTTATCGAGGTCTGCCCTGAAATAATCACACCGTCCACGGGCACGCCCTCGCCGGGCAGAACGCGCAGCCTGTCGCCAATTTTCACTTGCTCTGCCGGTATGACCTCCTCTTTGCCGTCGCGCAGAACCCGTGCCGTCTGCGGCGTCAGATGAACCAGCTTTTCTATACCGGCTCTTGCCTTTGCTACAGTCAGCTCTTCAAGCAGACCGCCGAGCTGCATGATGAATGCAACCTCGCCCGCGGCAAAGTCCTCCCCGATACAGACGGAGGCGATGAGCGCAAGCGAGACAAGCACGTCAGCCTTGATGTCAAACGCTGTCACCAGACCGATGATCGCCTCTAAAATAATCGGAATGCCGCAGAGAACTATTGCGACCCACGCCATATCAAAGGAAAACGGATTGAACTTCAAAAGGCTGCAGATAACCGCAATCCCGGAAATCACCAGAAGAGTGACATCCTTCCTGATCCCGCCGATCTCCAGCAAACGCTGCAGCTTTTCCATTAAATCTTTCATAATCGACCTCACTC
>CAVAPH010000209.1:0-2029 GCA_963590455.1 bacterium
CAAACTTCATTCTACCATACGGGGAAAATCACTATGGATTTTTTTCTTAAGTGTCCAACTTCATTATGCAATCAACCATAATATTAAATTACAGAGAAAGTCACAGGAGTACGGCAGAGCATGGTTAATGAGGTTGCAAAGAACATATATTCAATAGAGGTCGATTTACCGGAGAATCCTCTGCGATGGCTGAATTCGTATTTTATTTCCGGCGGCACGGATGGTCGCAATCTTGTTATAGACACCGGCTTCAACAGACCCGAGTGCCATGAGGCTCTGCTCGGCGGCTTGAAAGAGCTCAACGCGGATTTTGGCAGGACGGACGTCTTTATCACTCACTCGCACTCAGATCATTGCGGCAATGCAGGACTTTTGGAGAGCCTCGGCTGCCGTGTCTTTATGGGTGAGAAGGATTATAAGCGCCTCTCATTCTCTAAAACGGAGAGAATGCACTCCGCCGACGCACGCATGCTGCTCGAGGGCATGTCGCAGTCACTGATAGATGAGACCTATGCGCACAATCCCGCGATAATTTACCGCTCAGAAAAGTTTTCCGCCACGCTGCTCGATGAGGGCGATGAGCTCTCATACGGCGGCTACACGCTCAAGACTGTATTCACCCCGGGTCACACCCCCGGGCATATGTGCCTTTTTGACAGCAAAAACAAGCTGATGTTCACCGGCGACCATGTACTATACGACATCAGCCCCAACATAACTTTCTGGCCGGATGCCGTCGACTCTCTGGGTGATTATCTCGAAAGTCTCAAAAAAGTGCGCAATCTGGATGTCGTGACTGCACTGCCGGCACACAGAAATCTGCCCGTGATCACACTTGCCGAGCGCGTGGATCAGCTTCTCGACCACCATGACAGGCGCCTTGCAGAGCTTGCGAACGCAGCAGCAGAGCATCCCGGCTCCACCGCATATGAGCTTGCCGGGCTTGTACACTGGCGCATCCGCGCGAGAAGCTGGGAGGAGTTCCCGCCGGCACAGAAATGGTTCGCCGTCGGTGAAACAATCGCCCATCTCGACTATCTGGCCTTGCGTGGGAAGATCCGCCGCGAGGAGACAGATAACGTGCGGGTATATTATATCGATTAATTTTGGCGGGAGGCCGATGACATGACTAAAATACTTTTCATCTGCCACGGAAACATCTGCAGGAGTCCGACGGCGGAGTTTATCATGAAGGATATTGTGAGCAAAGCCGGAATGTCAGATGATTTTGAGATTGCCTCGGCTGCCACATCGACGGAGGAGCTCGGCAACGGGGTATATCCTCCGGCCCGCAAAATGCTTATGCAGCACGGAATTGACTGCTCCGGCAAGACAGCACGGCAGATGCGGCGTGACGATTATACGCATTTTGACCTCATCATCAGCATGGACGAAGAAAACCGCCGCTGTCTCGACCGCTTTTATAACGGCGATCCGGACGGGAAAATTCATAACCTGCTCGACTATGCCGGACGCATCGGCGAGGAGATTGACGACCCGTGGTACACGCGTGACTTTCAGCGTGCCTGGGACGATATATACGCCGGGTGTCAGGGGCTGTTCGACACGCTCAGCGGCATCATAACGCTTGATTTTTCTCTCTGCAGCAATCGTGCGGAATTATACGCCGAGCTTCGCCGCAAAATGGCATGGGAGACGTGGTACGGTGAGAATCTGGATGCGCTTTGGGACGTTGTGACAGGGCTTCCGTATAAAGGCAGTCGTTTCCGGGTTATTCCTCCCGAGCAGTCCGCAGACGAATCTCTGCGCGAATACGCCGCAAAAATTGAAAAGCTTCTGCAGCGCGCAGGGGTTCTGGCATAAGCTTATTATTAATAATTAATATAAACAGATACAGCCCCGGGGTCATTAATGTGAACGACCTCAGGGCTGTAATTATATATTTTATTTAATCTTCCGTTTTCTCCGCGTCCTCCGGAGTATCGCCGCTTTCGGTGCTCTCCTCTTCGTCGTGCAGATCCTCGGGCAGTATGGCCATCAGGTCCTCTTTGGTCGGTGCCTCCATCTG
>CAVAPH010000210.1:0-2022 GCA_963590455.1 bacterium
GCAGAGCGTCACCCACAGTCCAAGCGCTTTAGATTTCTGCCTATATGCCCCGTGAAATATCTCGTGTCGGTCAAGCTTGCCGTCTTGTCTTGCGCAAAAATAGCATCCGTCTATATCCTGCACGATTGACGGAGCATAGCCGTTTCGGTCAAGGGTTTCGCCGTATTCGTTAAGCATCTCAGCCCTCCTTGAGCTTTTCGCCCATGAGTTTGAGATTATCGAAGATCGACGGGCTGAATGTGCAACCCTGTTTGATTTCTTCCTGCTTTTTCAGCGCTTTTTCTATCTTGTCCCGCTCCGGATCATAGATAAACTCGGACAGCTCCCCGCGGAATGAGCACAGGCCGCATTTGCCGTAACCGGCGTGCGAGTATTCGCCTTGCACCTCTGTCAGCCTGTAGAGCTTGCCCAGCTTATCCGCGCATCCAGCACAAAGCTGTGTGCGTATTCTACTCATGTCTTTCCTCCCTCATGTCAAAACGGTAAATCACTTTCATCGCAATCATCGAACATCGGTTCATCTGTCGCCGCAGGGGCTTGCTCTGTTGCGTTGCGCTTGCCGCCACAGAAATACACGCTGTCGCATATAATCTCTGTCGCAGTGCGCTTGCTGCCGTCGTTGGCAGTGTATTCACGAATCTGCAACCGGCCTGATACGACAGCCATGTCACCCTTGTGAAAATACTTTGAGATGAACTCTGCCGTCCCGCTCCATGCGGTGCAATTTATGAAATCGGCCTGTTGCCTGTCATAATCTCTATCGACTGCAAGCGTGAAGCTTGTGACCGGCTTATTGTTCTGTGTATATCTCAGTTCAGGCTCTCTTGTAAATCGTCCCTGAAAAACGCATCTGTTAAGGCTCATGTCTTTCCTCCTTTCCGCTGTTTTCGTGGCAGTACGATCATGCTGCCTCTGATCTTTGGCTTTTCAGGCAGCACGCAGCGTACATACGCGCTCACAGCCCTGCCGCATTCATCGTCCAGGCGTTCAAAGGCAGTCTGCCGAGCTTTCGGCAGCACAGTGATATCTTCAACGCCGCCGCAAACCTCTTCAGGCTCCGTGTATATCGGCTTGTTGAGGTTGCCGCGGCTTGTGCGCCATCGGTTTGTATTTCTATCGAGGCCATGTGTATTGCCGACAAGATAAACAGCGAGTGCAGTGTGATCCTCTCTGCCGTCTGTTGCCTCCGTTGCTATCCCGCCGCACTTCCAGCATGCGGCTAACAGGTCAAGGCTGCACGGCTCAATCACAAGGTGATGATGCAGACGTGCAGGCTTATCCTTTTGCGGGCTCCAATTCGCATTGACAAGAATGAAGCGCGGATTGCGGCCTGTTGCTTTTTTGAATGCCGTACGGAATGTGCGAATGAACTTCTTGCCGGACAGCTCCAAATCTGCATAATTTTCTGGAAGATGCAGATTATCGTAATTCAGGCTGACAATTAACCAGCCGTCTTCGATATTGGCGTTTAGAATTCGGGCGAGATTCTTGATCGCTTCAACTTCGTTCGCTCTGATCTTCCTTGCCGAGCTGTTTCCGGCAATACGTGTCCCTCTCTTTTTCGGTTGAGATCCCGAGCGGACATTCATCCACGTCCGTCGGATCTCAACAGTACGGCCTGATATTATTTTGTATTCCATCAGCTTTTGCATCTCTCTATCAACCTATGTTCTTATCTTAGCCTCTTAACGAGTTCCATAAGAACGCGCACGCGCGCGAATGAAAAATGCGTGCCGTTCCCACATCGGAAAAATATTCTCTATAATAAGGTACAAGGGTCTCGAAGAAGTCTCCAATGCATGCATCAGAAACTTCTTCCAAAATCTTGCACGTTTAGACAGGGTGAATAATGCGAGTGTGCAGACCGTCTTCGTTGTCTACAGTTATCACCCTCACACTGCGGCAGTCGTAGCAGCGTTGGCGTACCTCCCACGAACCCTGCGGCGTTGCAGTGCCTTTAAGCCCGCTCAAGCTCCATCTGTGTTGACCGTTTGGGCAGCATGCCGGTTTATTATCTCTCAT
>CAVAPH010000211.1:0-2014 GCA_963590455.1 bacterium
AAGACGCGGCAGCCTCCCAATGCCGCGTCTGATATTTTTAAAGACCGTAAGAGGCGAGCTTGTTAAAACTTGAAATTTAAAAAAACTGAGGCCCTCCTTAAATACAAGGCGAGCCTTTAAGTTTATATTTTATAGAGTGGCACATTACTCCATGCCGATTATGTCTTTTATACGCTCAAAGAAGCTCTGCACGGAAGTGACGACTTTCTTGATCGTGTTGACAAAGCCGACGACCTGAGTTTTGGCGTTTGCCACTTTGTTGAGTGTATTCTGTACTTCCTCGACTCTGGTCTTGAGCTGGTCGGCGTCAAGGCCTTCGAGAGAACGGCAGAGAGTGATAAGCTGCTGAATCTGAGTATCGGTGAGCGTGACATTGTAGCGTGCCGCAATCTCTATGATCTCCTGGCGGATTTGATCGTCCGTCATGTTCTTGGTCTCGTCGAGCATCAGCTTCAGCTCTGACACGATAGAGGTCGAATCCATGCTGCCGATCTCCTGTGCGAGCTCTCCGGTTATGGTGAGCTCCTGCGTGCTGACGAGCTTTGCGATATTATCGAGCTTCTGACCGGTCATGTCCTCATATGCCTTATAAATACCGGTAAGCGCGGCGGTTCCGCTGACAGAGAAGGGTGCGGCGACTATTATGCGGGCGTCGGTTATGCCGGCAGTAGCAAGAGCGGAGATATACATCTCCGGTGTGCACCAGCTTATGTTGCTTGTGGTCACGTCCATGCCGGCCCCGGAGCTGAGGAGCTCAACATACACGCAGGAAATGGACTTTGTGCCGATTATCGAGGAATCAACGTAGCCTTCGAGATACTGACGTTCCTCGGCATTTGTCACCTTAAGTTCTATTACGCTCCCCTGCTGCACTCCGAAAGCCTGGTACACGAGCGCGACCTGATCCTGTGTGAGGTCTGCGCCGATAACGGCACGGCTTTGTATATTGTCGGCAAATGCAGTAGTGCAGAGCGAAAACAGCAATATAATTACAAGAACAAACGATATTATTCTCTTCTTCATTACATTCATATCCTTTCCGTTTATGCGATTTAGACGCATAAAATGCAAAAAAGTTCCTTGCGTTCAAAGAATGTACCACAGCGGCTGTAATATGTAAACCTTTTTTTCAAAATTCGTCGTTTTGCACGGCAGTTTGCGGAGAACTGCAGGATTTGCCGCCGCAGTCCTTTTTCGCTTGACTGAATGAAGCGCGGCGTTTATACTATCGATGAGGCAATGAGATTTAATACGCTGCGCTTATTAATTATGGCATGCACGGCGTATGGCGATGTCCGCAGCAGCCGTCAGCGTGGACATCATTTTTCGGTGTATCGGATTGCAGGCGGCAGAATGGAGAAATTATGAAAGTTATCATCGCAGAAAATTACGAACGTATGTGCGCACTCGCTGCAGACGTGATTGAAAAGCTCGTAAGAGAGAAGCCGGGCTGCTGCCTCGGGCTTGCAACCGGTTCCAGCCCTGTCGGAATGTATAAGGAGCTCTCACGTCGCTGCAAAGAGGAGGGTCTGGACTTTTCTCACGTGACAAGCGTAAATCTGGACGAGTATGTCGGCCTTGAACCGACGCACGACCAGAGCTACAGATATTTCATGGACTCGAATCTCTTCGACCATATCAATATCGACAAGAAAAACACCTACGTTGCAAAGGGCACCGGTGATATCGATGCCAATATCGCAGAGTTTCAGTCCGTACTCGCCGCGAGTGACGTGGATCTGCAGGTTCTCGGCGTGGGCCCGGACGGACATCTCGGCTTCAACGAGCCCGGCGAGGCACTGTACGACAAGGCACACAAGGAAGTCCTCGATGAGAGCACCATCGACGCGAACGCACGCTTCTTTGCAAGCCGCGATGATGTCCCCCGCTACGCGCTCACCATGGGCATGGGCGATATCATGCGTGCCAAGTGCCTGCTGCTGATAATTTCCGGCAACAAGCAGGAGGCCGCCCGCAATCTTCTCTGCAATGACATGGTAACAACAAAGTGCCC
>CAVAPH010000212.1:0-2008 GCA_963590455.1 bacterium
AAGGGACGGAGCAATGCTCCGTCCCTTGAAAATTTATATATTCTCTTATCTGTTCTTCATTACGTTTTTCATTCTCAGGCTGTGGTCGAGAATGCGCTTGCGCAGGCGAAGAGACTTGGGGGTGACTTCGAGCAGCTCGTCATCGGCGAGGAACTCAAGGCACTGCTCAAGGCTCATCTGTTTGGGCGGGACGAGGCGGAGTGCCTCATCGGAGCCGGATGCACGGGTATTGGTCAGGTGCTTGGTGCGGCAGACGTTGACCGGCACATCGTCGCTCTTCGGGCAGACACCGACGACCATGCCGCCGTATACCTTGGTGCCCGGAGTGATGAACATTGCGCCGCGGTCCTGCGCGTTCCATATGCCGTATGCGACTGCCTCGCCGGTCTCCCATGCGATGAGTGAACCGGTGGCACGGCGGTTGATGTCGCCCTTGTACGGCTCGTAGCGCTCAAAGACGCTTGCAAGTATGCCCTCGCCCTTGGTAGCGGTGAGGAACTCATTCCTGTAGCCGAAGAGGCCGCGGGACGGGACAAGGAACTCAAGCTTTACGCGGTCGCCGACAGGGGTCATCTCCAAAAATTCGCCCTTGCGTGCGCCGAGCTTCTCCATGACGGCACCCATGTACTCGCTGGGGACGTCAACGACGACGCGCTCAATCGGCTCGCACTTCTTGCCGTCTATCTCCTGGTAGAGCACACGCGGGGGGGATACCTGGAACTCAAAGCCCTCACGGCGCATGGTTTCGATAAGTATGGACAGGCTCATTTCGCCGCGGCCCGCGACGTTGAAGCTGTCGGTGCTGTCGGGCACGTCGCTGACACGAAGGGAGACGTCCTTGAGAGTCTCGCGGAAGAGACGCTCACGGATCTGGCGGGAGGTGACGAACTTGCCCTCCTGTCCGGCAAACGGGCTGTCGTTGACGGAGAAGGTCATCTCAAGGGTCGGGGCGCTGATCTTTACAAACGGGAGTGCCTCTGCATATCCTCTGGCGCAGATAGTGTCGCCTATTGTGACATCGCCGATGCCGCTCATTGCGATTATATTGCCGGCACCGACCTCTGTTACGGGGACACGGTTGAGACCGTCAAATTCGTAGAGGGAAACAGCCTTTGCCTTAACGGGAGCATCATTCGGGTTGTGGTAGTTGCACACCTCGATCTCCTCGTTCTGCTTGATGCGGCCTCTCTCGATGCGGCCTATTGCGATGCGGCCGACGTATTCGTTATAGTCAATGCTGCTCACGAGCATCTGGAACGGGGCATCCTCGTCCATATCAGGTGCAGGGATATACTCCAGAATGGTCTTGAAGAGCGGCTGCAGGTCTGTTCCCGGAACATCGGGGGAATAGCTTGCCGTGCCGTTTCTGCCAGAGCAGAACAGCATCGGGGAGTCGAGCTGCTCATCGGTAGCGTTGAGGTCCATCAGCAGCTCCAGAACCTCGTCCACAACCTCGTGGATGCGCTGGTCGGGGCGGTCAATCTTGTTGACGACGACGATAACGCGGTGGCCAAGCTCGAGTGCGCGGCTGAGCACGAAGCGGGTCTGCGGCATGGGGCCCTCAGCAGCGTCAACCAGAAGAATAACGCCGTTGACCATCTTGAGTATACGCTCAACCTCGCCGCCGAAGTCGGCGTGGCCCGGGGTATCTACTATATTAATTTTAGTATCGCCGTACCATACGGCGGTGTTCTTTGCCATGATGGTGATGCCGCGCTCACGCTCAAGGTCGTTGGAGTCCATAACGCGCTCAACGATCTCCTGATTTTCACGGTATACACCGGACTGCTTGAGCATCTCGTCGACAAGGGTGGTCTTGCCGTGGTCGACGTGGGCAATTATTGCTACATTTCTGAGTTTGTCCATTTCCAATCCTCCATAAGTGCGCTGAAACCGGCAGTTTCAGGCGGCAAACGCGGACATCTGTCCGCAGCAGAATAAAAAATACATGATTTTCAACACAAAAAGAAATTTTACCACCTATCCCGCGAAATTGCAACATTTTTTG